>NZ_JBJDXL010000119.1:0-6450 GCF_051866655.1 Intestinibacter sp. | reverse complement strand
TCGTCCTCTTCATCTTCCCCGATTAACTCAGCGTACTCAGCCTCCCCATAATAAGCCTTCAAGTACATCTCTCTTATTTCATCAAATAAAGGATATCTAGGATTAGCGCCTGTGCATTGATCGTCAAATGCAGCTTCAACCATTTCATCTAAAGTTGCTAAGAATTCCCTTTCATCTATCCCCATTTCTTTTACAGTTTGAGGTATTCCTACAGCTTTCTTTAGGTCTCTTATCTTTTGTTGTAGCGCTTCAAATTTTTCTTCGTCAGTTTTACCTTTGCATCCCACAAATTCAGCAATTTCAGCATATCTAGCTATCATGTTTGGATATTCGTATTGTGGGAATGTACCCATTTTTCTTGGAGCTGTACTAGCGTTAAATTCTAGCACTAGATTTATTAATAACGCATTAGCTACACCATGTGGTATGTGGTGGTAAGCACCTAATTTGTGTGCTAATGAGTGGCAAACTCCTAAGAAAGCATTAGCAAATGCCATACCTGCCATTGTTGAAGCATGAGCCATTTTTTCTCTTGCTTTAGGATCATTTGCTCCATTTTCATAAGCTCTTGGTAAATATTCAAATATTGATTTTGCAGCTTGCATAGCTAAGCCGTCAGTAAATTCTGTTTGTAGCATTGCTGCATATGCCTCTAATGCATGAGTTAATGCATCTATACCAGAAGCAGCAGTCAATCCCTTAGGTTGATTCATCATCATGTCAGCGTCTACTATAGCCATAGTTGGCATTAATTCATAGTCTGCAAGTGGATATTTTTGTCCAGTTTCATCATCTGTGATAACTGCAAATGGAGTTACCTCAGAACCTGTACCTGAAGAAGTAGGTATAGCTACGAATTTAGCCTTGTTGCCCATTTTAGGGAATTGGTAAACTCTCTTTCTTATATCCATGAATCTCATCGCTAAATCTAGGAAGTCGCATTCTGGATGCTCGTACATTACCCACATGATTTTAGCTGCATCCATAGGTGATCCTCCACCTACTGCTATTATTACATCTGGTTCAAATGCTCTTAATTGTTCTACTCCCTTTTGAGCTGTCTTTAGTGTTGGGTCAGGTGCAACCTCTGAGAAAGTAGCATGTTGAATTCCCATAGCGTCTAATTGATCAGTTACTGCTTTTGTATATCCATTTTCGTATAAGAATGAGTCAGTTACTATAAACGCCTTTTTGAAGTCGTAGTATTCTGGTCCTAGTTCTTTTATTGCAACACCTAAGCAGCCTTTTTTGATATAAGTTTTAACAGGAGTTCTAAACCAAAGCATGTTTTCCCTTCTTTCTGCAACTGTTTTTACGTTTAATAATTGGAATGGTCCAACTTGACCTGAGAATGAGTTATTTCCCCAAGATCCACAGCCTAATGTTAGTGAAGGCTCTAGCTTGAAGTTGTAAACATCCCCTATTCCACCGAATGCAGATGGAGTGTTAACTAGTATACGACAAGCCTTCATTTTATTTTGGAATTTATCTAATTTTTCTTTGTTGTTAACTACATCTATGTATATTCCAGCAGTGTGTCCTATTCCGCCACCTTGTACTAATTGGTCAGCTTTTTGTACTGCATCGTCGAAATCCTTTGATTTGTACATTGATAGTACTGGGAATAATTTTTCGTGAGATAATGGTTCACTTATATCAGTAGATGTAGCTTCACCTATTATTAATTTAGTATCAGCTGGTACTTCAAATCCCGCTTCTCTAGCAACTTCTACAGCTGGTCTACCAACTAATTTAGCATTCATTGTTCCATTTGGTCCAAGAATTACTTTCTTAAGCTTAGTTAATTCATTGCCTTTAGCTATATACGCGTTTCTCGCAACGAATTCTTTTTGAACCTCATTATATATAGAAGCATCTACTATTACAGATTGTTCAGATGCACATATTGTTCCGTTATCAAAAGTTTTAGAATGTATTACAGATGATACTGCCACTTTTATATCACAAGATTTATCGAAAACTATTGGAACGTTACCAGATCCAACACCTAGTGCAGGTTTTCCTGAAGAATAAGCAGCCTTAACCATTCCTGGACCACCAGTTGCTAATATTGTATCTGCTTCTCTCATTATTTCTGCTGATAATTCTATAGATGGTTCATCTATCCAACCGATTATGTTTTCAGGTGCACCAGCCTTAACTGCTGCATCTAGACAAAGCTTAACTGCTGCTATTGTAGATTTTTTCGCTCTTGGATGAGGAGAGAAAACTATAGCATTTCTAGTTTTTAAAGCTATTAAGCATTTAAATATTGCAGTTGAAGTTGGGTTTGTAGTAGGAATTATCCCAGCTAACACACCTAGAGGCTCAGCTATCTTAGTTATACCAAAAGCTTCGTCCTTTTCTATAACACCACAAGTTTTTGCATCCTTGTATTTATTGTATATATATTCTGAAGCAAAATGGTTTTTTATAACCTTGTCTTCTGCAATTCCTATACCAGTTTCCTCTGCTGCCATTTTAGCAAGAGGTATTCTAGCTTGGTTTGCTGCCATTGCTACTTGGAAGAATATCTCGTCAACTTGTTCTTGAGTATATGTAGCGTATTCTTGTTGAGCTGCTCTTACTTCAGCCATTTTCTTTTGTAATGTGTTGATATCCTTTACTATCATGTTTATACTTCTCCTTTTATGTTATAAAAATTTTGATTGTTTTCTTTGTTAAAAAAATAACGTTGATTTCTATGTTGTTAATTATATAACAATATATATGCCTTTGCAAGTACTTTTTTTCAAAAAAATAGAAATTTTTTAGGCCTTATATTTATTCCAAATTCTTCCACTTTAATATTAAAACTAGTATTTTACTATACATCACACAAAATAAATACTTTTATCGAAATTTATAAAGTATCTTGTTTTATGAAAAATAATAGTTATTTTTTTAACATTAGATATTCAAAAAATATCCTTCACATACTATCCCTTCTTTCCCATTGTGGATATATGTTAAATCATGTTATATATATAAAATAATAAATACAGTTGACAGTAAATAATTTATTCACTATCATTATAGTTAGATATAGGAAAATAAAATAACTAGAAAATCTTCGGGGCAGGGTGAAATTCCCTACCGGCGGTATAGCCCGCGAACTATTTTATAATAGCTGATTTGGTGAAATTCCAAAGCCGACAGTAAAGTCTGGATGAGAGAAGAGAGTTATAAATTATTTAAATATTTATTTATTGTGATTGCTCGTAAACTCGAAGAAGAAGATTCTCTCGAGTTTTTTTATTTGACCTATAATAATTAATTTTATTGGAGGTTATATTATGCAATACAGTATAAAACGTCAAAAAATATCAGCAAAAATAATAGCTCAAATAGGAATTTTGGCTGCAATATCTTATTTATTAAGATTTTTTGAAATCCCACTACCAATATTCCCACCATTTCTAAGAATTGACTTATCTGATGTAGTAGCAGTATTCGGTGGTATATCAATGGGTCCAGTAGTAGGATTTATAATCGTCGTAATTAAAAATTTACTTCAAGCGATAACAGGAAGTTCAACAGGCGGTGTTGGAGAATTCGCAAATATCTTAATAGCAGGTCCATACGTACTTATGATTTCTATATTCTGTAAAAAGGCTAATAGCTACAAAAACGTATTAATCGGAGCAGTAATAGGAACAATATTAATGGCTATAATAGGTTCAGTTGTTAATTACTATATAATGTTCCCATTATATTCAAAAGTAATGATACCTATGGAAGCTATAATCAGTATGGGAACTGCATTAAATCCAAAGGTAACTGATTTATTTAGCTTTATGATTTGGTTAATAATTCCATTTAATATAGTAAAAGGTGCAATTATGACAGCTGTAATTTTACCATTATATAAAAAAATGGAAAAATTATTAACTCTTAATTAAGTAACTATTTTACATTACAGATAAATAGTTTCTATACTTTATTTGAGATTTTATTTTGGGAGGTATATATATGAAAACAAACGTACAAAAGTTAACTATTGCCGCTATAATGGGTACTATTTCCTTTGTTCTTATTTACTTAGGATTTTCAATTCCAATATTATCTGCATTTGCAGAATTAGACCTTTCTGCTTTACCAGAGCTTATTGGTGGATTTATATTAGGACCTGTTGGTGCAGTTGAAATTATTGTTATCAAGCTTGTGTTAAAATTAGTTTTTGATGGTACAACTTCTGCATTTACAGGTGAACTTCAAAATCTTATATTAAGTCTTGCTTATGTTTTACCAGCAGTAATATATTATCAAAAGCATAAAACTAAAAAGGGTGCAATTATCGGTATTTTAATTGGATCTATTTTGAGCATTATTATAGCTATATTTACTAATATTTACCTTATATTCCCAGCATTTATGTATCTATACGGAATGAATTGGGATATAATAATAGAGACATGTTCAAAAATTAATCCATATATAAAAGATATCCCTACATTTGTTATATTCTCGGTAATACCATTTAATATAGTTTCGAGAGCAATAACATCTGTACTAACATTCTTAATTTATAAGCGACTTAGTGTACCGCTTAAAAAATTTATTGCAGCATAATAAGGAGGAATAATATGAAATTCAGTATTGATAAGAACTTAACATTTGAACAAGCTGTTGAAATTATGTTTGATAAACTTGGAACAGATAAAATTATGGCTCTTGCCAGTAGTGTAGATGACTATGTCATGGTGCGTAATGTAAGTTGTCTTTTTTATGATGGACTTGTTTGGTTTAAAACTGATAAGAACTTTAGAAAAACACAACAGCTATTTAAAAACCCACATGTAGCACTTTGTTGGAGCGGAGTACAAATTGAAGGTCTTGCTGAAAATCGTGGTTTAGTTGTTGATGAGCCTGATAGAAAGTTTGAAAAGCTTTATAAGAAATATCTTTGGGGTAGCTATAATAAATATTCTCACGAAGATTCAGAAATAATCATCGCAATAAGTCCAAAATTTGTAGAAATTTGGGATACAAGCGAAGATAATTATGCTTACCAAATTTTCATTGACTTCGACAATAAATCAGTTGAAGTAAAACCATACGATAAAAAAGATAATTAAAATAATATTCTTTTTTAAAAAATATATAGCAAATAATTTAAAGGAAATATATAATAGCAATTTTATTATACATTTCCTTTTTTTATGAAAAAATAAATTGATTAACCTGTTATCTTAGCGTTTATAGACAACTTTTCCATCGATTATTGTGTATAAAACATTGCTTTGAATTTCAAATGGATTTCCATCCCAGATAACTATATCGGCATCCTTTCCAACCTCTATAGATCCAACTCTGTCGTCTATTCCTAGAACTTTAGCTGGATTTATAGTTATCGCTTCTAATGCTTTTTCTTGTTTCATACCGTATTTAACTGCTAATCCAGCACATATAGGCAGATATTGTAGCGGTATTACTGGATGGTCTGTCATAAGGCAGATATCCTTGCCTGCATTTGATAGAATTCCTGCTGTCTCAAAGGTTAAGTTTCTAAGCTCTATTTTAGATCTTTCTGATAGCGATGGTCCCACTATTAGAGGGTAATTTTCCTCTAATAATTCGTCTACTATCAGATGACCTTCTGTACAGTGATCTAATGTAAGCTTTAAGTCGAATTCTTGAGCAATTCTTATAGCTGTAAACATATCATCAGCTCTGTGTGCATGTGCCTTTAGAGGAATTTCTTTTTTTAGGACAGGTATAAGCGCCTCTAATTTTATATCGTATTCTGGCTTATCCACTTCCTCATCTTCCTCTGAATCTTTTAAGTCATGTAAATATTCCTCTGCTTTTCTTAAATTTTCTCTAAGTAATGCAGCTATTGCCATTCTAGTCTGTGGTGTATTGTCTTCATTACCATAGCAAGATTTAGGATTTTCTCCAAATGCTATTTTTGATGCAACTGGATTTTTAATTACCATCTTGTCTATTCTCTTTCCAAAGGTTTTTATAGCTATAGCTTGTCCTCCCATTACATTTGCACTTCCTGGAGTCGTACATACTGAGGTTACTCCTCCTTGATATGCCTCCTTGAAGGTTCTGTCCATTGGGTTTATTCCATCTATTACATTTAGTTGAGGCGTTATTGGATCTGTCTCTTCATTTCCATCTGCACCCTCCATTCCCATGCCGTCCTCCCAAAGACCTAGGTGAGTGTGGGCATCTATAAATCCCGGGAAAATTAATTTTCCTTCTGCATCTATAACTTCTAAAGCTTCTGTGACTTCATTAGATTCAATCTCAGAAATCAAAGGCTCTACATCTTCTTTTATTGCTATTATTTTTTTGCCTTTGATTAGTATATCTGATTTTTTTATTCCTTCTGTGATTGTATTTATTGTTCCATTTTTTATAACTAACACTTTATCCTCCAACCTAATTTTATTTTCTATATTTATTATCAATCTTATTTTTAAACACTTTATGTCTAAA
>NZ_JBJDXL010000118.1:0-6454 GCF_051866655.1 Intestinibacter sp. | reverse complement strand
TAGAAAGACAGCAAGCTATAACTAATTACAATACGCGTAATTTAGGTAATTTAGGTTATGCTTCTAGATTACAAAATGCTGTTAATTACAATAACTTACTAAATGAAGCATATGCTAGAGCTGCAGAAATGGATAATAATTATGCTTTGCAATATGCCACAGCATTAGATAATGCTGGTAAACAGTGGCAAGCTAGCAAATAGGCTCAGTTAGAAACCAATGCTAAAAATAGAGCTGCTGCCTCTAACGCTAGAAATACTTCTGTTCAAGATTTAGTTAGTTATATGCAAGGAATGAGATCTGATAAGAGAAAGATGAATACAATCATGCCTATGTTAAAAGATTTATTTACAACTCAACAGTTAGAAAGTATATGGAAGTAAATCAATATTATTAGCCTTTAAGACTATAGTATAGTCCTATAGACTTTGATACGTTGTATAGAGTTGCAGCATATCAAAAGGAACAAATAGATAAAGCTAATGAGAATTTATCTACACAGTTAAAAGAATGGTCTAAGTTTCAATCCCCTTCAGAAGTAGATACTTAGAATTGGTATAAATTAACTAAAGGGGCTCTAGAACCAGTAATAAATGAAATGGTTAAGAATCCCGATTTAATGAAAAGTGCTGAAGGTAGATATAAGATATAGAATGCCATCAATAGTGTAGATTATGCCTCTCTATCTAAATTAAGAGAAGGAGCAGAAGCATTAGCTACCTTTAATTAGAATAAGTCTAAATTACAAGCAGCAGGACTGTGGAATCCTAGTAGAAACTGGAACAATATAGACACTAGTTAGTACAATACATTGGATAAAGGAGTACTAGAAGATTTATCTCCTTTATAGTACAAATCCTTAGGAGAAGTAGTTAGACCTTACATAGAAGGTCTTAAACCTTCTTTTATATCCGGAAACGTTAATCCAAATAATCCAAATTAGAAGTTACCTAATACTAAAGGATGGATGGCTATTACTAATTAGGATTTGCAGAGAACGTTGAATGAAAAAGCAAATGAAATTATACAAACTCCACAAGGTAATGCTTGGTACAACGATATAGCAGATACTATGCGTAGCATTAATCCGGATGTAACAGAAGAAGAAATATATCAGCAGTTTGTAAATCAAATGATGCAAGACGCTCAATATAAGCTAATAGCTTAGCCTGTAGACGATACTTTTGCAATGTAGATGGATCTATTAAAAGAAAAAAATAAAGCAGAAGCAGAAAAAAATAAAAATTAGAATTAGCCAAGTCTAGGCTTAGAGGATATGCTAGTAAAAACATATGGAGATAAACTAAAAGATATAGTAGAAACTGCTAGAGTAAACAGCAGACAATTTTCAGAATTAGAATTAGAATACAATAATAATTCTAATTCTGAAATGAGTTAGTTCTATGGGCAATTATACAAAAACAATAAAGAATTTGCTACGCTATACGACAAGGCTCTGAGTATAATAAAAAAAGAATACCCTAACATTACAGAATCAGAAATGTAGACTTAGGCTGCTAATTTTGCATTAAGTAATGCAGAACTGACGGACAATGAATAGAAGTTGTACAGTAAAGCTTTAAACAAGGTTTCTAATAATGAAATGCAAGTAGTAGATAAAGCTATAGGGTATACTTTACAAGGTATATTTAACTAGTACTTAGAGACAGGATCAGATGATAAGCTAATTTCCAATACTAGTGACCAGTTAAACTACGAGCAGAATCCTTTTAAATAGATTAATGTATATATCGACGGTGGTGATCTTATGTATTCTGATGCAAAAGCTCACGATATGTGGAATAAAGGTTTACATGCTTTGTCACAGAGTATGTCACCGTAGTTAGAAACACAGGTAGAACAGCAAATATTTAAAGAAAAAGATTTCGTTTCACCTGGTATAGGGCATGTCATAGATCCTACTAAGTTGATGTCTCCTAAAGAGTTTATTTATAATAATAACAAACACATAAGAGATTTAGCTCAGGAGGCAAAATACGATGTATTAAACACTCATCTAGATAGAAATACTTTGCGTAAAGACAATCTGGATATAGAAGAATTAGCAGCAAAAGGAAAGTTTGGAAAGGTGTCTGTAGGTGGAATATAGGGTTATATAGATACGAACGGAGTAAGAAATTATGTAGTATCTGTAAATATACCAAAGAAAGCTTTAAACGAGCATTATGGAAGATGGTATGCGTGGGACGAAGTTAGTAACACATTACGTGATTACGGATTTACACTAACAGAAGGATCTGGAGTTGATGAAGACAGAATGTGGAAGGACGGTTATGTAACTGTAGATATGGTATTACCAGCTACGAATGCGTTACAAGATAAGACAATAACCAACAGATACTTCTAGAAAGAAGTGGGTACTACAAAAACAAAAGAAAGTTAGGCGACTATAGATGACGCTATGCTATAGAAATTTGGTAATTTTGAAATAGGTATAGGATTAAAATAAAAAGAAATTATGCCAGGAATTAATTATAATATACAGAATTAGTTAAACAAATAGCCAATAAGGTACAAATTTATTACAGATACCCCTGTAACAGATTAGGCTTATTATACAAATACACAAGTAGACGATTATTCTGCTTCTTACGATGTCATAGATTGGGCGCTAGATGCGGCCCATTCTATGTACCGTAGTGTATAGTAGGGTGAAATGAATGAGTCAGAAGATATAATGACTGCTTCTAAAAATAATATAAATAATGCCAATAAGATATTATAGCTGTACGATTACTTAAGCTATGCCGGAAAAGAGAGGTCTACTAAATATACAGATGATTTACTTGATGAAGAAACAAAACAGTAGTTTGAAAAGAGCGGAGCTTAGGCTTTGTAGAATCTCAGACTTTCTGGAATATGGACTTAGTAGAACAACCCTTCTTATGATGATTTGCAGGAAATTATAAAAAAAGAACAAAAAAAATACGATGAAGAGTATTAGAATTACTTACATAATTTAGATTAGTATAATTCTGATATGAAAGCATACGACGTCAGCTAGTATTTTACTAGAAAGTCAAATTAGACCGTAATATCTTTTGGAAATTTATTTTTTAAATTGCCTGCAACTATGGGTACTAGTTAGACTAGTCCGTTCCTTTAGAGTTCATCGCTTGTAGCATCTGTAGTGGGAGCTAAAGCTGGAGCTGCTATTGGATCTGCTGCAGGTTCATATGCCGGTCCTGTTGGAGCAGGTATAGGTTCTGTAGTTGGAGCTGTGTTAGGCGGAGCTACTGCAGGCTAGTTGTTAGGAGGTAAGCAGTCTAGAGAATATGAGTCCCATATGGAAGCATTCAATGCACAAGTAGAAAAATTATACAAACTTGCAGAACAAAGAAATATAGATTTAAATAAAGTTTCTGAAAATGTAAGAAATCAGTTGTAGCAAAAAGGTATAGATACTAGTTATATGGACTAGAGAATGCTATTAGAAGCTGCAATATCTTAGGGTTTAGATACTACAGGATCTTTTGAATTCGATTAGGCCACAGAAGATGTATTTAAAGGTTCTAGAAGAGTATATGAGATAAACAACGCTTTAGGTTTTGGAGAAGTGGTATCTGATTTAACGTATGCCTTACCACTAGGAAGATGGGGTGCTAACGTATTAAAGGGACCTGTTAAATTTTTAGCTAAACCTTTGTCCAAAGGAAAGATAGGAGATTTCCTTGAAAAGCGTTTTTAGGCCGGAGTAGATATATCTAAGATGGGTACCATACTTAGAAATAAAGTGCTAAAAGACAAATTGGTGGATTTTGCAGGTAGTACTGCGATTAGATCAATAGAAGAATCGTCTGAAGAAGGAGCTTAGAGTATTATTGTAGATGAGTACTTGAGAGGAGAATATGATGATGATTATGCGAATGCTACATTTACGGACGCTCTTTCGGACGGATAGGTGTTTTAGGACTTAGCAGGCAATGTAGCTAGACGTTTTAAATCTATAGGGTCGTTCTTAAATTTAGATGCAGAGTATAAGAATGATCAGCAGATGTTTGAAGAGATGCTTTTTGGAGCAATAATGCCATTTACTAATCCTACTGGAGTTATACTTGGGTCTCGTAATGTAGTAAATGCTTTTAATATGATATCAAGTAGCAAAAAAGTAGGAGACCATATAGCCAGCACTCTAGCTTTGCAGGACGAAATAAATAGAAATACAGAGTTTTATAGGCTATTGAGATAGAGTGAAATCGGTAGACAAAACTATGAGGAATTACTAGATAATGTCGCGCAACTGTTAAAATCTAAATCAATAAAAGGTAACAGTAAGTTTAAATTAGATACTACCGCTCTTACAGAAGATGGTAAAGAGTTGACTGATGAAGACATTGATAAATTTACAGATCAGCAAAAAAAGCAATATAGATATCTTAGTGGAGTAAAGAAGGCTTCAAAAAAACAATTAAAAACGTTAGGACTTGAAAATAAAGAAGATGAAGATTTATTTTTAGCGTTGAAGGCTGCTTATCTTACTGATTCCAGTAACTCAGAATAGTTCTCCAGACTATCTACTACAACCTTTCTATCGAATTCGATCGAATTGTCAAAACTTGAAGAGTTTAAGGAGCATATCAAAAACAATACTACAGAAAGAATAAAAACTGCGCTATAGAAATTAGATAAAACTAACAAAGACAAACTTATAAGTTAGTTAGCAGAATTAGCGTTGTTAAACGAAGCTAAAACCAGAGCTTTAAATATTATAAACTCTCAAAGTCAAGAATCTGTAGTAAAACAAGGATACGCTAAGCTTAAATTAATTACTGATCCGGCTATAGAAGATAATGCTAATTCTATTTCGTCTTATATAGAAGCAAATAAAGACATAGACGCATTAATATAGAAATCAATAGACGGCATATTCAAAACATTAAAAGATTCTAGCATAGAGGGAGAAGTAAGCGAAGACGTAGAAAGAATACAATTATCTTTATTGGACGGAAATATACAGATAAATGACGAGCAAAAGTTAGACATGCGCAATACACTAACTAGATCGGTAAACATGTTTGCAGATTCTCTAGCAATTGCCAAGCACACTAAGCAGAAACAAAATAAAATAAACAGCAATGACAAAGACTACATAATTAGTGTATTGAAGAAATACAGAGACGCTTAGAAAAAACAAGCGGCATTAGCAGATGAAAACAATGCTGCGGCTAGAGAAAAGCGTGATCCTTCTATTTCAAATGTAGTTAAAGAAGATTCTAAAGTTACTGACATGACTGCTGAAGCTGTAGAACAAAACAAATAGGCGTATAAATAGTAGATAAAAGAAACAGTTTCTTAGTTTAAGTAGTTAATAGAAGGAATATCGGATGATAGTGTACTTAACTTTATTAAGCAAAGAATAAAAAGAGGAGAAGGTATAATAAATGATGACGACATGTCATACGCTAGATTTGTTAGAGAGGTAATGAGAAAATTATCTGACGAATATGAAAAGCAGATAACTAAAGAAAAATAGAATGAAGGAGATAAAAAAACATACGAACAACTGAAAAAGGTTGTTAAAAATATAGATACGCAAATAAATAAAATAATAGAATACAACGCAGAATCAGAAGCGAGAGCTAAAAGATTTAATTTACAATTAGATTCTAACCCCACGGTATGGTTTGATGAAAACGGAAACAGATATACTTTTGACACTGGCGATTTCGAGTACTCTGAAAATGAAGGAGTAATTGTAAAAATGCGCAAAGTATAGTAGAAACATGACGAAGCGTTAAAGCAAACTATAAAGAGATTAGAAGAAGACTTAAAACAATTAGAAAAAGAAGAATCTTACTCTATAGAAGACGGTTTAAAAATGTTTTAGCTCGCTCAGGCTAAGAAAAACATTCAGAAAACTATAGATTCTTTAAAAGAGCAATTAGCAAAAAATGATAGAATTATAACAAACTAGGATGATCCGTTTTTATAGACTTTGACTTCTAAAAATAATTTAGGAGATACTATTAAGTTTTCGGATTTACTAGAAGCTTATAAGAAGAAAGCTAAAATTAAAATAGATAGCAATAAACAGAAAAGAAAAGTAAAACAAGAATGGGAATTAGATGGAGATATATACGAATTTGATATAAACAATGGTAGGGTGCTAAGAAAAAACAGCCCTGCTTACAGACAATAGCAAATAGAAGATTCTCCAGAAAGAACCGTACTAGTAAAAGCTTACCCTTTGAATTCTACTTTTGGAGCCAAATAGGCTTCTAAGTTAACTAATCCGTTTCATGCTGCAAAGTTTTGGAAAGGATTTATAACTATGCCTTATTCAGATTCTAGCCAAGCAAAAAAGTATTTTAAAACAGAAAAAGAAGACTACGGTAAAGTTTCTAGATTTGGAAAAACATGGGATAGGTATAGAGCCATTGATACTTTTAATAAAATAGGAAAGCAAATAATCTATGTACTCGAACATGGAAAA
>NZ_JBJDXL010000117.1:0-6456 GCF_051866655.1 Intestinibacter sp. | reverse complement strand
CAGGAAATTATGACGTAATAGTTGTCGGTGCAGGCCATGCAGGATGTGAAGCAGCTTTAGCTACAGCTAGAATGGGATGTAAAACATTAATGGTTACATTGACACTTGATTCAATAGGAATGATGCCTTGTAATCCATCAATTGGTGGAACAGGAAAAGGACAATTAGTCAGAGAAATAGATGCTTTAGGTGGAGAAATGGGAATTAACATAGATAAAACTTTTATACAAAGTAGAATGTTAAATACTGCAAAAGGTCCAGCTGTACATTCTCTAAGAGCACAAGCAGATAAATTTAAATATCATACAGAAATGAAAAAAACATTAGAAAATGAACCAAATCTTGAAATAGTTATGGATGAGGTCGTAGATTTAATAAATGATGGACAAGTAATAAAAGGTGTTGTAACTAAATTAGGGTGTAAATATCATTCAAAGGCGGTTATATTGGCAACAGGTGTTTATTTAAATTCATTAATTTATGTAGGTGAAGTAACTCTACATGAAGGACCTAATGGACTAGGATATGCAGATCAATTAACTAATAAATTAGTTGAATTAGGATTAGATATGAGAAGATTCAAAACTGGTACACCTGCTAGAATTCATAGAGATAGCATAGATTTTTCTGAAATGGTTATACAAGAAGGTGACGAAAAAATCACACCTTTCTCATTTATGAGTGGAGAATTGAAAATAGACCAAGTACCTTGTTATCTAGCTAGAACTAATTTAGAAACACACAAGGTTATAATGGACAATATAAATAGATCAGCTATGTACAGTGGTAGAGTTCACAGTACAGGTCCTAGATATTGCCCATCTATAGAAGATAAGGTTGTGAGATTTAACGATAAAGAGTCTCATCAAACATTTATAGAGCCAGAAGGTCTAGATACAAAGGAAATGTACATCCAAGGTATATCTACAAGCTTACCTTATGAAGTACAGCTTCAAATGTATAAAACTATGAAGGGGCTTGAAAATTGTAAAATAATGAGACCAGCTTATGCGATTGAGTACGATTGCTTAAATCCTACACAATTAAAGGCTTCTCTTGAAATAAAGGTAACAGAAAACCTATTTAGTGCAGGACAATTCAACGGAACATCAGGCTACGAAGAAGCAGCAGCACAAGGTCTTATGGCAGGTATAAATGCTGTTAGAAAAATTCAAGGAAAAGAGCCTTTTATACTAGATAGATCAGAAGCTTATATAGGAGTTTTAATAGACGACTTAATAACTAAGGGAACTAATGAACCTTATAGAATGATGACATCTAGAGCAGAATACAGATTATATCTAAGACAAGATAATGCAGATATGAGACTTACAGAAAAGGGATACGAGTTAGGTCTTGCAACTCAAGAAAGATATGATAGATTCTTAGCTAAAAAGGCTTTAGTAGAAGCAGAACTAGAGAGATTAAAAACTGAAAGAGTTACACCAAAAGAAGTAAATCAATATTTAGTTGAAAAGGGTGCATCAGAAATAAAAGTAGGTTTATCTTTATATGAATTTTTAAAGAGACCAGAAGTAACATATGATTTAATTGAACAAATAGGGAAAGGAGCTTCAGAAGAAGTACCTTACGACGTAAAAGAGCAATGTGTGATAATGTCTAAGTACGAAGGATATATAGATAAACAATTAAAACAAATAGATCAATTTAAAAAGCTAGAAAACAAAAAACTATCAGAAGACATCGATTACTCTACTATTGAAGGTCTTAGAATAGAAGCTAGACAAAAGCTTAATAATATAAAACCTCTATCAATAGGTCAAGCTTCTAGAATATCTGGAGTTTCACCTGCTGATATATCTGTATTACTTATTTACCTTGAACAAATGAGAAGAACTAGAGGTGGAAGTAATGAGTAATATAGATATATTAAAAAAAGGTATAGAGGATTTTGGGTTAGAAGCTAATGAAAAAGTATTGAGTGATTTTCAAGAATATAAAGAACTATTAGTTGAATGGAATCAAAAGATGAATTTAACAGGTATAGAAGATGAAAAAGAAGTGTTCATAAAGCACTTCTTAGATTCTATATCTGCTGTTACAAAAGGATATATCCAAAATGGAATGTCTTTGATAGATGTAGGCACAGGAGCTGGATTTCCTGGGATGCCACTTAGAATTTGTCTACCAGAATTAAAGGTGACATTACTTGATTCTTTAAATAAAAGGATTAATTTTTTACAAGAGGTAGCATCTAAATTATCTATTGACGATATAGAGTTTATTCATGGAAGAGCTGAAGACTTCGGAAAAAATGAAGACTATCGAGAAAAATTTGATATTGCTACAGCAAGAGCAGTTGCAGGATTACCTGTTTTAATGGAATTTTGCGTTCCATTTATAAAGGTTGGGGGATATTTTGTATGCTTAAAGGGGCCTAACGCTAATTTAGAATTAGAAGAATCTAAAAAAGCTATGGAAGTATTAGGTGTTGAATATATTGAGAAAATAGATGTTAAATTGCCAGAAATTGACTTAAATCACAATATATTAATATTTAAAAAAGTTAAAAATACTCCAAGTAAATATCCTAGAAAAGCTGGGAAAGTTTCAAAAAATCCTATAAAATAAAGTATAATCTTTTGTAATAATTAAAAATATAGAGGATTATATAGTAAAATGAAGAATAATATCATAAAGTAAGTTGAAAAATTGAGATAGAAAGTGTTAAAAAAAGTCATAATAAGGAAATAAGTTTGTATATAAAAAATAGTTATAGAATGAGAGAGGTATGTTATGGAAGAGAAAATAGTTATAGAAATACCGATTGAAGAGATAGCTCCAAATCCATATCAACCAAGAAAAGTATTTTCTGAAAAATCGTTGGAAGAATTAAAAGATTCAATTGAAAGTTATGGAGTATTACAGCCTATTACTGTTAGAAAGAAAGATGATAAATTCGAATTAGTTGCGGGGGAAAGACGATTAAGGGCTGCTAAATTGGCTAATTTAAAGACTATACCTGCTATATTATACGATATGTCTGATGAAACTTCGGCTGTATTAGCGCTATTAGAAAATTTACAGAGAGAAGATTTGAACTTTATAGAAGAGGCTTTGGGGTATGAAAATTTAATAAAAGAACATAATTTTACACAACAACAATTAGCTCAAAAATTAGGCAAAAATCAATCTACAATTGCTAATAAATTGAGAATATTAAAGCTGCCTACAGCTATAAAGGAATCTCTAATTGAAAATGGGCTTACAGAAAGACATGCTAGAGCGTTGCTTAAATTACCGAATGAAGAATTAATGAAGGATGTTATATCAAAAATTGTTAAAAATGAACTTACAGTTAAAAAAACTGAGAAGCTTATAAAGGATATTTTAGAAAGTATAGAGCTAGAAAATAATCCAGAGAAAAAACAAAATATAAAATGTTCTATGAGTATAAGAATATATCTTAATACATTAAAGCAAGCATATGATGCAATAATAAATACAGGAATTGAAGCAAAATATAATGAAATAGATAAGGGAGATTACATGGAAGTAGTTGTGAAGATCCCTAAGAAATAGAATTACTGCACAGCAGTAATTTTTTTTTAAAAAAGAGGGAGGAATGATGATGGCTAAAAAAGGATTAAATTCGTTATTACCAGAACAGATAGAAAATGAAAAACAAATTTTAAATATAAAGATATCAGATATATATCCCAATAATACTCAACCTAGAAAAAATTTTGATCAAGATAAAATTATCGCATTATGCGAATCTATAAAAAAACACGGTGTACTTCAACCTATAGTCCTAAAACCAGACGAAAATGGTAAATATATGATTATAGCAGGAGAAAGAAGATATAGAGCATGTAAAATGGCTAAAATAGAAGAAATTCCAGCTGTTATAAAAGATATACCGACTAAAGAGGTAATGGAAATTGCTTTAGTCGAAAACCTACAAAGAGAAAATTTAAACATAATAGAAGAAGGAATAGCATATAAAAATTTAATAGAAAAATATAACTCTACACAAGAAGAGCTTGCTTTACTTGTGGGAAAAAGCAGACCATATATAACTAATACTATGAGATTATTGAATTTATCTAAGGAAGTAATTAAGTATATTGAATTAGAAAAGATCTCACCGGGGCACGGTAAAGCGTTACTAAGGATTAGTGACGAAAAGAAACAGATTGAATTAGCACAGAGAATAATAAAAGAAAATTTATCGGTTAGAAAGATAGAAGAAATAGTAAAAAATATACTAGAAGATAAAAAGAAAAAAACTAAACCTAAAGAAAAAGATATATTTATAAAAGATATAGAAGAAAGACTTACAAATAGTCTAGGAACTAAGGTAAATATTTCTTCAGGAAAGAAAAAAGGAAAAATAGAAATAGAATATTATACAGATGATGATTTAAATGATATAATAGAAAGACTTCTAGAGGAATAATATTTTGACAAAGAAGAATTATGTCAATATATGTTACATGTGTTTAGCATGAAGAAAAAAATATATTAAACTATAATAAAAAAGCATCCATAGTTTATTTAAATATTATAAGCTAGAATATAATATATATTGATTTATATAAAAAAATAGAATTTTTAGAAAAAATACAATTGATAATGATGTAATTAATGTAAGTATAAGTTATAATTATATTATAATAATTAGTAATAATAAATAATGCTAAAGTGGGTGAGATATATGAATATATTGAGTTTAGGGGAAAAAATAAAAAAACTCAGAAAAGAAAAAAATATGACGTTAAAGGAGCTAGCGGGGGATAGGATAACAGCAGCGCAGATAAGTCATATAGAAAGAGATAAGTCGCACACGAGCTATGAGCTTTTAGAGTACTTAGCTGAGAGATTAGATGTCAGTATAGATTATCTTCTTGAAACTAAAGAGATGCAATCTAAAAAAATTACGGACAATTTAATTTTACAGAGTGAAATATATATAAAAAGAGATGCCCTAGATGAAGCAGAAAAAGAGATTGAAGAAATCATTGAAATCTGCGAGAAGTATGATCTTTCTGAAAATTATGGAAAATGCAATTATTTATTGGGAAATATTTATTTAAAGAGAAAAAATAGTAGAAAAGCGAATTTTTATTTTGAAAAGGCATTATTCCATTTTATAAAAAATGATGATAAAAAAAGAATATTCCAATGTTATATGAATATAGCTAATATATATTTTGAAGATAAATTTTATCAAGTTGCTTTAACAAATTACTATTTTGCAAAAGAAATACTAGATGAAATTAATGTAGATGAACCGGATACATACAAGGAATTATACAGTAAAATATCTAAATGTTATATAAAAATGGATGATACTGAAAAAGCACTAGAATTTATAGAAAAAATAGGAAGTATAGATAATGAATATTCACCGACACAAGAAGTTGAAATGTTGGTATTGAAAGCTAAAAATTTATTAGCTGAAGCTAGATATATAGAATCAAAGGAATATTTTGCAAAAGCTTTGAAAATAATAGAAAAAGAAGAGAATAAAGATAAATTAGCTCAAGTATATTTAACAGTTGGAAGTATATATGGTGAGATGGGCGATAATGAAAAATTCTTAGAGTATTCAGAAAAGGTATATGATATAAAGAAAAATGATTCTGATGAATATATGATGGATAGTTTGTTTAATATTATAAAATCTTATATAGATTCAAATGAATTTGAATTAGCTAAGAAGTATTCTAAATTAGCGCTAGCTGCTGCAATAAAAACAAAGAGCAAATATAATGAATTTAGAGCTTTAAAATACTACTGTGATATATATAAATATAAAGGAGAAACTGATATATCTATAGAATATCTTATAAAATGTATAGAAATAGTATCTAAATTAGATGATGATAAGATATTAGGTAATTTATATATAGAATTAGGACAGTTATATTCAGGAGTATCAAAAGAAAAAGAATTAGAATGTTATCAAAAAGGTGTATCTATATTTAAAAAATTAGAAATAATATAGAAAAATAGAAAGCTAGACTCTATTAGGGTCTAGTTTTTATTCTTGAGAATAGATTATAAGTGAAAAATAAAAAAATATATGATAATATGATTATGAAAATTAATTAAGGAAAGGAGTTTGTTAAAATTATAGAATTTTAGCAACTAATATTATGAGTGAAATGTATATAGTATCATTTAATTCAACACATCAAGCTATAAAGTGTGATAAAACATTTGAAAAAAATGAGATGGATTATGCTGTTTTACCAACACCTAGAGAGATAACACAAAGTTGTGGAATATCTATAAAATTTTCAATAGGAAATATAGATAATGTAAAGAAAATTATGGATGAAAATCAAATTGAATATAAAGGTATTTATAAAATTGTAAAATTAGAAACAGGAAAAAAACAAGTAGAACAAATCTGTTAAAAGGGGGAGGATTTAATATGCCGTTAAATCTTAATATAGGAGATACAGTTGAATTAAAAAAACAACA
>NZ_JBJDXL010000116.1:0-1506 GCF_051866655.1 Intestinibacter sp. | reverse complement strand
GTATCCTTGTCAAGCCTCAAAACTCTAACTCCATCAAATATATTTTTTATTTCTTCTTCGATTTTTTCGGTTCCTAGCCCAAATTCCTTGACGTATTTACTGTCGCATTCAGGACAGGTTTTAGGAATATGCGCTTCGTATCCGCAGTAGTGACATTTTGCTATATTTTGACTCTTGTGGTAAGTCAGCGATATATCGCAGTTTTTACATTTAAAAACATATCCGCATTCTCTACACGAAACAAAGCTCGAATATCCCCTTCTATTTAAAAATAGAATGACTTGGTTTTTATTTTTTATCTCTTCCTCTATCTGAAGTCTCAATTTATTACTCAAAAAGCTTCTATTTCCGCATTTTAATTCGTCCTTCATATCGACTACCTCTATTTTAGGAAGTGGCTTGTTGTTTGCCCTTTTTGTAAGCTCTATAAGCTCGTATTCGTCGTTTTTGGCTCTGTAATACTCCTCTACTGAAGGCGTTGCAGATCCCATCACAAGAGTTATATTTCTCTTATTTACTAAGTATCTTCCGACTTCTAGAGTTGAAAACTTCGGATTGCTCTCAGATTTATAAGAGCTCTCATGAAACTCGTCTACTATAACTACACCTAAACTGTTAAAAGGTGCAAATATAGCTGATCTAGCACCTATCAGTATTCTTATGTTTCCTTTTTTTATCTCTCTAAATACATCGTGTCTCTCGCCCTCAGACAGCCTACTGTGGAAAACTCCGACTATATCCTTGAACTTGTTTTTAAATCTAGCTATAGTCTGCGGAGTCAGAGATATCTCTGGAACTAAAACTATACTGTCAAGCCCCTGCTTTAAGGCGTAATCTATTATCTCCATATATACCTCGGTTTTACCGCTTCCTGTGACACCGTGAATCATATACGGCTTTTTATTTTCATCGAACATCTCACCGGTTATTTTTTCTATAGCTCGATTTTGTTCTTCATTTAAAACTACGTCTTTATTTTTGTAATTTAAATTAGATTCGGCCCTTCTGTAAAAATCATCGTATTTAAATTCTACTAAGTTTTTTTCCTCTAGAGATTTGATGCTAGCTTTAGATACATTCAATAAATCCATCAAATCGTTTATCTCTACATCTTGATTATTTCTGAGAAATTCTATAACCTGTCTTTGCTTATCACCTAATCGTATTTTTCGTTCCTTTATATAAAGCATCAAATCTATATAATCCATCTTTAAAGATACATAACATATTTTTATTTCATTTTTTATACTTTTGTATTCCCATTTTAGATCTATCAAAGATTCCTCTTTCATTTTGTAAAGCAAACTATTCATGCTATTTGTAACTTGATTTTTTAATGATTTCTTATCTTGTCTTTGATAATTATCAGCTAAATCATTTACTTTTTCATCTATTAATTTTTCTAATTTTATCCTGCCTTTATTATCCAAAACTTTTTGGAATACAAATTTTTTGCTTTCATTGAGCTTTTCACTTAAATCGTAGAGTTCATATGGCTCTATATCT
>NZ_JBJDXL010000115.1:0-6488 GCF_051866655.1 Intestinibacter sp. | reverse complement strand
GGTGTAAGTCATAAAATTGGTGAAGTTCATGATGGAACTGCAGTTATGGACTGGATGGAACAAGAACGTGAAAGAGGTATTACAATTACATCTGCTGCTACAACAGCACATTGGAAAGGATACCGTTTAAATATTATCGATACTCCAGGACACGTAGACTTTACAGTAGAAGTAGAAAGATCACTAAGAGTACTAGATGGTGCTGTTACAGTACTAGATGGTAAAAATGGTGTTGAAGCACAAACTGAAACAGTTTGGAGACAAGGTTCAAAATATAATGTACCAAGAATTGTCTTTGTTAACAAACTTGATGCTATCGGCGCAGACTTTGAAATGTGTATTGAAACATTACATAGTAGACTTGCTGCTAATGGATATGCTGTTCAATATCCTGTTGGACAAGAAAGTGCATTTAAAGGAATTATTGACATCATTGAAAAGAAAACATACATTTACAATGATGATAAAGGATTAGACATTAGCGTAATTGATCATGTAATTGAAGGATATGAAGATAAAGTAGAAGAATTAAGAGGAAAACTTTTCGAAGCTATTTCTCAATATGATGATGAATTCTTTGAAAAATATATGGAAGATCCAACTGGTGAAAGCATTAGTGTTGAAGAAATTAAAAAAGCAATTCGTAAAGGCGTTCTAACTGGTGAATTTTTCCCTGTATTTGCTGGTGCTTCTATCACTTTCAAGAGCAGCGATGAAATCAAAAAGGCACTAGATATCTCATCAGACAAAGAAGTTGTTGCAATTATAGCTATTGGATATTCAGGTGCTTCTAAAGGAACAAAGAAATCAGCTGTAAAAGTAGGCGACAATTATTCTAAAGCTTCTATGGATCTTGAAAGTACTACTCCTTATAAGCTTGGCGTAGAAGATATCGTTTATGTAGATACTTGGGGAAATAACGCAACAGTTGAATTATTAGAAGAAAGATATTTAATAGATGCATTTAGTATTTCAAGATTAGCTCCATCTACTTTAAATCAACAACCTTGGAGATTTATAATAGACGGCGGAAAAGTTATACTAGCTATCAAACAAGATGATTTCGCAAGTGATTACGAAAGAAGCATAGACACTGGTATTGCTTTATTATACTTCTCTATAGTAATAGATACTACTCTATTTGATTTACACTGGACTTTAGGAGAAATCGAAAATACTTACAATGTACCTGATGACTACAAAATAGTAGGTTACTGCAACGTATAAGAATTTGTACATATTTTTAAATAAATCAAGATTGCCGCTTCTAATTCTGAAGCGGCAATTTTTTAATATATTATAAAACTTTAAATTTGAAAGAAGTCTATTTTTCAACTCTTAGCATTTCAGCATTTTCATCTATATCGCCGTTAGCTAAAACTTTTACATCGCTATAAACGTCTGTGTTACTTATTATTATTGGAGTTACTGTTTTATATCCAGCTTCTTTGATTTTGTCCATATCAAATTCTGCTAATAAATCTCCAACCTTTACTTTATCTCCTACTTTTACATGTACGTTGAAAGGTTCACCATTTAATTGTACTGTATCTAATCCTATGTGTATAAGAACTTCTATACCTTCATCTGAAGTTATTCCTATAGCATGCTTAGTATCGAATACTACTGAAATTGTTCCGTTTACTGGAGAAACTGCTCTTCCTTCAGCTGGTTCTATTCCTATACCTTTACCTAACATTCCTGCTGAGAATACACCATCATTTACTTCTTCTAAAGCTATTGCTTTACCTTTTATTGGAGCATATACTACTCCGCTTTCTACTTTTACTTCTGTTTTAGCTTCTTGTTTAACTTCTGCTTGAGGAGCTTCTACCTTTACAGTAGCAGATTTTCCGCTAGCTATGAATTTTTCTAGGTTAGATTTTATAACTGTTACCTTTGGTCCGTATACAACTTGTACACCGTTACCTTTTTTGATTACACCAGCTGCACCACTTGCTTTTAACATTCCTTGATCTACCTTAGAAGAATCTTTAACTGTTAAACGAAGTCTTGTTATACAGCAGTCTAAGTCAGTTAAGTTGTCGTTTCCACCTAAGCCTTGAAGTATTAAAGCGCTTAATTCATCATCTGCATCTTCAGCACTTTGTCCTTCTTTTTTAGCATTTACGTCTGCTCTTGTATATAATTTAACTTCTGCATTGTCATCATCTTCACGACCTGGAGTTTTGAAGTCGAATTTTTTGATTAAGAAAGTGAATAAGAAGTAGTAAACTACAAAGTAAGCTATACCTACAAATACTACATTTATCCAACTAGTTTTTGCATTTCCTTGAAGTATACCAAATAGGAATAAGTCTATAAGTCCTCCAGAGAAAGTCATACCAACACCAACATTAAATATGTGCATTAACATGTATGCAGCTCCTGCAAATATACAGTGAATTACATATAACATTGGAGCAACAAATAAGAATGTGAATTCAAGTGGTTCAGTTATACCTGTTAACATTGAAGTTAATGCTGCTGATAATAGTAAACCTCCAACAGCTTTTCTCTTTTCAGGTTTTGCACATTTGTACATTGCAAGTGCAGCTCCTGGTAAACCAAATATCATAAGTGGGAATTTACCAGACATAAATCTAGTAGCTTCTACACTAAAGTGAGTAACAGTTGGATCTGAAAGTTGAGCGAAGAATATGTTTTGAGCACCTTCTATCATCTTTCCAGCTACTTCCATAGTTCCACCAACACCTGTTTGCCAGAATGGTAAATAGAATACATGGTGAAGACCAAATGGTATTAAAGCTCTTTCCATTAAACCGTATAACCAAGTTCCTACATATCCAGAACCTCTAACTAAATCACCTACAGAATATATTGCACCTTGTATTGGTGGCCATAAGTAGAACATTGCTATACCAACAACTAAGTAAACTATTGCACTTATTATTGGAACAAATCTTGTACCACCGAAGAATGATAATACTTGTGGTAATTCGATTTTATAGAATTTATTATGAAGTGCAGCTACACCAAGACCTACTATAATACCTCCAAATACACCCATTTGAAGAGATGTCATACCTAATACATCTGCTGTAGAACCGCTTAACATGCTTTCTGCTCCACCATGAACTGCTATCATAGCACTAACTGAAGCATGCATTATGAAGAACGCTAAAGCACCTGCTAAAGCTGCAACTTCTTTTTCTTGTTTCGCCATACCTATTGCAACACCCATCGCAAATATAATTGGTAGGTTTGCAAATACTACGTTACCTGCTGCATTTAAAACTGTTAATAAGCTGTAAATAAATGTTCCAGGTCCCATAACACCCATTAATCCATATGCATTAAGCATTGTTTCATTTGTAAATGATCCACCTATTCCTAGGAAAAGACCAGCTACTGGTAAAATTGCTATTGGAAGCATGAATGATCTTCCGACACGTTGTAAGACTCCAAAAATCTTATCTTTCATTTTGTAATTCCTCCTTGTAATTTATTTTTTCCTTAATTTAATAATTTCCAAATGAAAAAATTTTATTATAATCTAGTAATTTTGAGCAAATAAAAAGACCTAACTAAAAATGTATGTCCCTTTAATTTACACAACAAAATATAGATATTTACATAAAATATAAATATAAATATAGCTAAAATTAAAATATATCTATTCTTGCTGTAAACTTGAGCTTTACATCTTCTAATTAGGTCTTGCCTGCATTACCAGTCACAATCCAAGTTATTAATTTGTAGATATTCTCTTTAGGTGAATAGTTAAAAACATCATTTCTTCACCTGTAAGATTTAAGTCGTATTTTTCCTTGATGTATTCTTTGATTTTTTCTGCACAGCCGTAATCCTTGCTGTAGTTTTCTCTAATCATTCTCTGTAATTGGAAATCTGTATCCTTTGTAGGCTTATTGCTGAATAACCTCTGTGCAAAATATTTTAAATGAGTTATGAATCTTCCAAAATCTAAAGAATCCTCATTTAATTCTATATTGTAATAATTTTTTACTATTTCAAGTACTTCCTGCATAAATGAAGTTATCTTTATCATGCTACTCATGTTTGTATCTAATTCTGCATTTACAATATGTAATGCGATAAATCCTGCTTCATCATCTGAAAGTCTTATTTTGTGTTTTTTCTCTATAATGTCTAGTGATTCTAATCCCAATTTATATTCTTGATCGTAGAATCTCTTTATATCCCAAAGTAGAGCATTGCTGTACTCTTGGTTTAACTTTTTTCTTTCGATTGCAAAACTAAGGTGGTCAGTTAAAGTAATATAAATGTTGTCGTTTAATTTTTTATTTAGTTTTAATTTTATATTGTCTATGATCTCTGTGCTTGTGTCTATATATTCCTTAGGGACTTGACTTACAAGCTCTTGTAACTTGTTTGAAGTAGCCTTGTCTTCTATTCTGTAGACAGCCTCTACTTTATCGTCCTTTATCCACTCTCCTGGCTTCTTCTGAAATCCTATTCCCAAGCCTCTTATAACAACCTGCTTGCCGTCTTGATCTATAGAACTGATAAAATTATTATTAATTACCTTTTTTACCCTATACAATAACCATCACCTCCTATTTTAAGCATATATCAAAAAAGACCAACAAACATATAGAATACACATATAATTATCCTTATGTAGTTGGTCTTGCCTGCATTACCAGTCACAATCCATAAATATTTAATTTATTTTCTTGTTCTTACAGTTATAAGAATAACATTTTCATCGAGTAATTGTCAACATATATTTTCAATTTTCTAAAATTCTTTTTTGCTATATATTTTTAATGATATTTTGTATGATATAAAGCAAACTATAACCGCTAATACAACTAATGCTATAGGCCCTACTTTAGCCAATGTATCTAAAGTATTTGCATCTGGCATAGGTATATTAGACTTTTCAGCTATTTTTGCAACTAAAAATACTAAAATCGCTGGTATAAAAAATATCGCCATCATGATTATTCTAGCCTTTTCTGCTCCATTTTTAAATACAATAGGAATTACTATGCAAAATAATATAGAGAATATAGCTGGTACAATTATGGATGTAATCAGTATTTCTTCAATACTCACGGGTACATCTATGAAGCTATTTATAGCTAAAGATCCAACAACACCAGCTACAATTCCAACTAATATACACATTACGAAAAATACGTATTTAGATAAAACCACATCTTTTCTAGTTATATTCATAGTTAAAGCGTATTTATCCCATTTAGCATATTCATCATATGACATAGTAGTTATAACCTGCATACTAAGCATCATAGTTATCATAGCACCAACAAAGGTTCCATTTTTTAGAAAAATTCCATATGCTGTAAAAAATATAAAAATTAATATTAATTGCTTCATGTAATTTTTTAAATTTAATATATCCTTAATTAATAGACCTTTCATTATTTTGCACCCCTAACTGTAAATAAAATTATTTCTTCTAAATTTGTCTTATCTACTACAAATCCCATATTTTCATAATGCTCTCTGTTGTTTACCATTACCTCGCATCCAAAAGTGTTCTTTCTGATGCCGACTATATCTTCATTTTTTATTTTGTCGATTTCTTTTTCACTACATTTTACTATTCCTGCGTTGTAAATTAGTTCGTCTTTGTTTTCACTGAATATGATTTGTCCGTCGTTTATAAAGGTTATGTAATCAGCGATTTTTTCTAGGTCGCTAGTTATATGTGAGGCTATAAGTATACTGCAGTCTTCGTTTTGTATATATTCTAGGAATATGTCTAAAATCTCGTCTCTGACTACTGGATCCAGTCCACTTGTAGCTTCATCTAGGATTAGAAGCTTAGCTTCGTGGCTAAGTGCTACTGCTATAGATAGCTTCATTTTCATCCCTCTTGAAAAATCCTTTATTCTTTTGTCCTTAGGTAGTTTGAATTTGTTTGTGTATTTTAAAAATTGATTTTTGTTCCAACTAGGATATATATTCTTCATTATTTTATCGATATCTGGTATTTTTAAGTTGTCGTGGAAATAGCTTTCGTCGAATACTACTGCTATGTCTTTTTTAATTTCCATTTCATTTTCTTTGAAATCTTTCCCAAATATCTTTACTTCTCCTGAGTCTATATTTATTAGGTTTAGAATTCCTTTTATTATAGTCGATTTTCCTGCTCCGTTTTCCCCTACGATTCCCATTATTGTTCCTGTTTCTAGCTTGAAGGATGCATCCTTTAGAGAAAATCCATCGTAAGTTTTGTTAAGGTTGTTTACTTCTATTGCGTATTTCATAGTAATCCCTCCGTATTTTTATACTATACATAAATTTATTTTTTAAAGCTTTTTAACTGTTTTTCCAAATATCTATATAATTTTTTAATCCTCTTCATATAAAAGCCTTAGAATAGATTCTATCTCTTCGTAGTCTATCGAGCATTTTTTTGCCTCGTCTACTGCTTTTGATAGGTACTCTTCTATTAACCTTAGCTTTTCTTCTTTTAGTAGCTCCATGTTGGTGCTTTTTACAAAGCTGCC
>NZ_JBJDXL010000114.1:0-1518 GCF_051866655.1 Intestinibacter sp. | reverse complement strand
TTTTATCCTTAAAAATTTCTCCCTTTTTATTTTTACTCGTATATTTTATATATTTATTTTGAAGTATAGCTTTTTCCAAGATTATTATTTTTTCTCTGAATTCCTCGTCTTTGATGTCGTCTCCAAATTTATCTACATTTTCTCTTTTCCAAAATTTATTGTAATCTAAAGACTCTACATCCTCTAGCTTGTCCTTTAATTTCTGCAAAAGCTCATCATCTAGCACACCGTTAAAGCACTCATCCTCGACAAACATCTTCAAATACGCCAGCTCCAAATTGTTCAATCTTATCGGAACATCACAACCAACCATTAAGCTAGCAGCATCCTCATCATAATTAAAAAATTTCCCATCGACAAGCTCCTTGACAAGAACTATTTCATCCTCTAGATAAGCACCTTGAAGTATTGCCCTTATGTCCTTTTTAGTGTATTTTTCGCCGTTATAAATTCCATTTATTATGTTTTGAATACATCTATAATATCTATTTTTATAATCATTAAATAGGTTCATATATTCCTCCTCAACACGCCTCAAATTTCTACTGATTTCGTCACGCTAATAGACAACACAAGCATTATAATCTACACCGTATTTTTCAAGCAGCTCTTCATATTCTTGTCGTATTTTTTTGTCTAGGCTGTGATTGTCACTAGGTCTAACCTTTGCAACTGTCCCAAAAGATCTTATCCAAGGCAATATGCTCATGGTGTCTTCTATTTCTATAGAATATAGGAAATGATTTGTTTGTAGCTTTTCAAGATGTCCGTCTCCTTCTTTTTTTATCCTTTCGATAAGGTAGTCCTCGTCCTTTTCATCTATGTAGAAATCTATCTCTACTAGAATTTTATTTTTTTCTTTAGATAAGATGAATGCTTCCTCTGAGTATTTCTTCCCAATTTTGCATTCGTTTATCTTGTCTACTCTGTATTTTGAATAATTGTTGTATTTTAAATCCTTGGCTATTAGATACTGTCTACCGTATGAATATTCAGTAGCTATTTCCTTTGGTATAGCTTCTATTTTTTTCCCATTGTAAGAAAATTTCAAGGTCTTTTGTGATTTTATCGCCTCACCAATCAGGCTGATCACCTCGTCATCTAATATCCTACTCAAAAAATTTTGCTTAAAAGAAAACGCACTTTCAAAATCGCATTCAAAAGCTCTATCTCCCCACAAGTAATCGCTCATGACATCGATAGCAGAATACCCAGGTTCACTTATAATCGCTACATTTGAGTAGAAGCTGATTGCATTCATTATTTCGATTATTTCCTGCTCTGAAAAATCCTCGAATATATCCTTCGCAATACTCAGGATTGTATCTCTACCCTTTTTTCGTTTATTTATAATACCTAATTTGACTATTTTCTCCTTTACTCTTTCTGTAAATTGATCAAAATCTACTTTGTCAATGAGCTCTTTATTAAAAATTAACCTACATACCTCCTCCATCAGGTCACTATTTTTAATCTCATCATACTGATTTAAACTCTGCAAAATCAAAAAATAATCCT
>NZ_JBJDXL010000113.1:0-6536 GCF_051866655.1 Intestinibacter sp. | reverse complement strand
GCATTTCCAAGAACGAATATTTTTCTACCTTCATCCTTCATTGCTAATTCAACTGCTGCCATAGAACGAGTTATTCCTTTTTCTTTAGCTAATTCCTTTGTTCTTTCATCTGCAACTAGACATTTATATTCACAGCCTAATGCATTTAATCTAGTTTTATTAATTCCACTTAAAGCCATGTTAGTATCTGTGTATATTGTGCATTTATTTTTTAATGCGTCTATTATTTTATCCACAGCAGTTTCTGATATTTTTAATATGTCTAGGTATTCAAAATCTGCACTTGTGTGGATACATCTTTTGATTATTTTTTCTTCTATTTCATTTTTAAATTTGTATCCTGGTCTAATATCGTCTATTATCCCTTGAATTATTTCAAAGCTTCTAGTTTCTATCATTTTTGGGTCTTTAATATATTCCATTCTACTTCCTCCCTAACTTTTCCATCGATAATATCTGATGTGTATATTTTTTTGTAGTATTTTGATATTTCAATTTCTCTCAAATATTGAATTACTCTCTTATCGTCCATTTCCTTATCCATTAAAATTCCAATAACTGTACCGCTATGGGCAATATTTACCCCACAACATCCAAATTTATTCGAAATCTCTATGATTTCTTTAAGAAACGGCTTTTTATGTATATTTTCATTTGCCAAACTACTGTATGTACAAGCTTTTCCAACTAAGCTAAGATCATTTTTCGCCAAGCCTTCATCTAATAGCGAAAAGGATTCTCTGATTATTTCTTTATTTTGCATCTTATACATTCTGTAATTTGGAGTCATCCTAATCGACTTTGTATCTAAAATATCATCTGGCTCTAATATAACTACTTTAGCATTATCAATACCACCCATATATTTTTTTATATCTGCTGTAAGCGGATTAAATATGCTGTGTCTATTCAACAATAATGAATCCGTAGCTTCTATTTTTACTGCTAATTTTGAAATTTCTTCACCAGTCAAGGTCTTCCCCAACATAGATAATGTAGCCTTTATAGTAGCTCCGATATCAGCAGTTGAACTCGCCATCCCCTTTCCTATAGGTATTTGGCTGTTTATATTTAGTGATATTTTTTTGCTTTCATCCACAGGTATATTGAATTTTTCAAATACAAGCTCCATAGCTCTTCTCGATTTTTTAGGTCCTGTGTGGATAACTTCCTTACCTTCTTCTAAAGTTGCCACTGAAAATAAATTAATCGCATATGATGATAAATACTCTTCATTATCTAAAACTCCCTGTACAAACTCACCACAAGACGCTGGGCATACTCCGTAAAATTTCATACGATTATCCCAATGTTTTTTTCAATGCTTCTATCAAAGCTTTATTGTCCTCGTGACCTTTTATCGCCACTCTGAAGTATCCCTTATCAAGTCCAATAAAATTTGAAGCATCTCTTATAAGTATGTTGTACTTTTCGAAAAGCTCTAGCTTCAGTGAATTCGATTCACCATCTTCTAATTTCATAAGAACAAAATTTGTATCTGTATCGTAAACTTTTAATCTCGGTATGTTTCTTAACTCTTGTAACATGAATTTTCTTTCATTCACATAATATTCCTTGCTACTAGATATATAGTCCTTATCCTTGAATAAGTAATTAGATAAATTTTCTGCAAAGGAATTTATAGTCCAAGGCTCTTTATATTCATATATGTTTTTTATAATTTGTCTATTGCTAGTAACACCATATCCTAATCTAAGACCTGGCATTCCAAAGAACTTAGTCACAGCCTTTAAGATAAATAAATTCTCTGTTTCATTTATTCTACCTATTAAACTATATTTTTCCTCTTCTCCTACAAACTCCATAAAAGTTTCATCCACAATTAAAAGCTTATCGTTTTCGATCATTAAGTCTAATAATTTATTTAAATCCTTTACCTTTCCATTTGGATTATTTGGATTGCAGACAAATAAACTATCAAACCTGTCCATATTATTTTGTATCTCATCTAAATCAATGCTAAAATTATTTTCTTCCTTTAAATGAAAGTCTATTACTTCTAAATTATTTAATTTAGCCCCTCTACCGTATTCAGAAAAAGTAGGGTTTAATATCGCAATTCTCTTTTTTATACTTTTCATAAGTAGATATATAATCTCTGTAGCTCCATTGCCTGGAATTATCAGTTCGCTATCTACATTTATATATTCAGAAATGTTATTTCTCAAATTAGTATAATTTATATCTGGATAACTTCTACTTTTTTCTAACCCTTCCAAAACATATTTTCCTAAATTGGAAATTATATGTGGATTTACATTTGAACTAAAATCGATTATGTCCTTTTCGTCCTTTCCAAACTGCTTAGCCATATTATCGACATTAGCTCCATGACCTAAATCCTTCATAAGAATCCTCCTCATAACAAGTAATTACATAATAATCATATATATTAATATGTAAAATAATGTAAATACCAACATAGATGTCAAAGATGTCGCATACAATATTTTATTTGTTCTAGCTATATCTTCTACTTCTATTTCTCTAGTTTTATCTCCAATAGTTGGCTTGTAAACTACCTCTCCAAAATAAACATTTGTGCCACCTAGTTGGATTCCAAGTGCTCCTGCAACTGCACCCTCTGAAAAAGCACAGTTAGGACTTTTGTGATTTTTTCTATCTCTGATAGCTATTTTAAAGCAATTTTTGTAGTCATTCCCTAAGAAAAAGTTGCCTATAACGAATAAAATAACTGATATTCTTGAAGGAATATAATTTGCTATATCGTCTATTTTTGCTGAAGCAAATCCTATATGAAGATATTTTTCATTTTTATATCCTACAGTTGAATCCAATGTATTAATCGCTTTGTATGCCATAGCAAGTGGTGCTCCACCTATGAAGGCATAAAATAACGGTGCGATTAACCCATCTACAGTATTTTCTGCAACTGTTTCTACTGTTGCCCTTATTATTTCTTTTTCGTCTAAATTAGCTGTATCTCTACCTACTATGTAAGATAATTGAGTTCTAGATTTTTGAAGGTCCCCTGTTTTTAGGACTTCGTAAATCTTTTTAGCTTCATCCTTTAAGCATTTAGTAGCCAAAGTCGTATAAATCACAATCGAATTTATTATAACATAAACTACTGTATTAAATCTTGCCAACCTCATAACTAAATAGGTTACTGCAAAAGTTGTTCCAACAGTTACAAACCACAAGAAAAATCCGCCTATTTTTAAACCTTTATCTGTCTTTGCTGTTTTTCTTACGAAATTTTCTACAACCTTTATCAACTTTCCTATGTATTTAACTGGATGAGGAAATGAATAAGGGTCTCCTATAATTAAATCAGTAATGTATCCTATATATAATGATAAAATATTCATCTTATTTATTTCCCTTTTCTAAAAAGTTTGCTATACAATCTAAATTATTGTAAAAATGTGTATGTAAATAAGTCGCTAGGGTATTTCCTATACTATACCCGCCATCCCATGTATCAACGACTACTCCATTTCTTTCCTTTGTCATTTCATAGGCACAAGTCTCTTCGCTTTCAAATACTGAGTGGTGGAACTCATGACCTTTTATAATTTGTCCCTTTTTCGCTAAGACTGTATCTACCTTTGCTTTTCCGTTACAGTAGCCGAATCTCTTTAATGAAGATGTCATGATACTTGTTCCTTTAAATATTCCAACCATATCAAATAATTCCTTGTTTTGATCCTCTAGCTTTTCACCTAGATACATCAATCCTCCACATTCTGCATATATTGGAATATTATTTTTGTGAGCTTCTAATATAGATAGCTTCATAGATTTGTTATCGTGAAGTTCCTTTGCAAATATTTCAGGGAAGCCTCCTCCTATGTAGATATAATCTGCATTAGGCACCTCTTTGTCCTCCATTGGACTGAAGTATTTAATTTCTAATCCTAGCTTTTCTAGTAGCTCTATATTTTCTCTATAGTAGAAATTAAATGCTTTATCAAAGGCAACTGCTATAGATTTATTTTCTACTTTATGTTCATCTACAAATTTATCTAAATCAAAATTGCTTTCTATTTCTTCTGTTTCTGATAATTCTATTATTCTGTCAACATCTATGTATTTTTCTATTTCATCTGCAAGATTATCAAATTTTTGTTTTAAAGAATCCATTTCTACACTTGGTATTAGTCCTAGATGTCTAGATTCTAGTGAGAAGGTTTTGTTTGGTGGGAAATATCCCAAAACTTCTATTCCTGTATATTTTTCAATGGCGCTTTTTAATGTTTTGTAATGGCTCTCGCTTTTTACATTATTTGTTATAACACCTTTTATATTTACATTTTCATCTAGCAGCTTATAACCTAGCACCATAGCCGCTGCAGAAGCTGCCATTGCTTTTGCATTTATAACTAATATAACCGGTGCCTTTAATATTTTTGATGTATAAGAGCTTGTGCAATCGTCTAAATCTATTCCATATCCATCGTATAATCCCATTACTCCTTCTACAACAGATATATCAGCATCCTTAGAAGCCTCCTTTACTATATACTTGATTTTTTCGTCCTCAAGCATATATGAATCTAAGTTTCTAGAATATCTTCCTGTTATAAAAGTATGATAAGAAGGGTCTATATAGTCAGGACCTACCTTAAAAGGCTGAACCTTTAAATTTCTCTTTGTAAGTGCTTGCATTATCCCCAATGAAATAGTAGTTTTTCCGACACCACTATTTGTACCTGCAATTAAAATTTTTTTCATTTCTATCACCTATTATTTTTATTTACTTTCTTCGTTTTCAGACATAATTTCGTATATTTTTTCTATATCTAAGTGTTCTCTCAAGAAGTCGGCAAGTTTATCGTATTCCTTGTCTTTAAATTCTTTAAAAGATTTGACTTTACTTTCTATTCTGTCTAAACCTTTCATCTCTCTTATATTATTTAAAATTGTTCTTGTAAAATCTATGTCATCAAATATTCCATGAAGATAAGTTCCTAAAACATTACATTCAGAATTTACACTTCCTTCTGTGTAATTTACCTCTTCTCCTAATTTTTCCACTATTGTACATAGATTTTTAATACCGTCGCCTCTATCGGTAATTCCCATGTGTATCTCATAACCTTTAACTCTTTTGCCTTCTAAGTTAGCAAAATATCCTGTAAGATTTTTATCTATAATAGCATCTACTTGAGTTGTAGTCTTTTCAAGCTCAAAAGTAGTTTCTGTATCTAGAAGTCCTATTCCATCTACCTCTTCTAAATCACTTTCTACATGATATGGATCTTTTAGCTTCTTACCTAGCATTTGATATCCACCACAAATACCTACAACTAGTTTTCCTCTTCTATGTAGCTCTTTTATTTGTTCTTCAAGTCCATTTCTTCTTAAGAACATCAGATCATCTACTGTACTCTTAGTTCCTGGAATAATAACTATATCTGGGTTGCCTAGAGATTCGCCATAATCGACATATCTAATGCTTACATCCTCTTGTGTTTCGAATATATTGAAATCAGTAAAATTAGACATATGTGGAGTTCTAACTATTTCTATATGTATATCGTTTACTCCCATTTGCTTCTTAAATCTTGTAGTGACACTATCTTCATCCTCAATTTTTATATCAGTATAAGGCACAACTCCTAGAACTGGAACCTTTATTATATCCTCTAGCATCTTCACACCAGAATCTAAAAGCTCTTTTCTTCCTCTAAATTTGTTTATTATTACACCCTTTACTCTCTTTCTATCCTCTTCCTTAAGCAAAGCCATAGTTCCTACAATAGATGCAAATACTCCACCTCTGTCTATATCGCCAATTAAAACTACTGGTGCATCTGCTATTTGAGCCATTCCCATATTAGAAATATCTCTTTCCATTAGGTTTATTTCAGCTGCACTACCTGCACCCTCCATAACTACGACATCGTATTTATCTTCAAATTCTTTAAATATATCGCCTAATACATCCATTAGCTGTAATTTGTATTTAAAGTATTCTGGAGAGTCCATATCTCCTACTACCTTACCTCTTACAATAACTTGGCTTTTATTGTTTCCTGATGGTTTAAGTAGTATAGGATTCATATCTGCTATCGGCTCTAGTCCACATGCTTCTGCTTGTGATACTTGCGCTCTTCCCATTTCTAGGCCTTCCTTTGTTATAAAGGAATTAAGAGCCATATTTTGAGATTTAAAAGGAATAACATTATATCCGTCTTGCTTAAGTATTCTACATAATCCAGTAACTATTATACTTTTTCCAACGTTTGATGCTGTTCCTTGAAACATTATTTTCTTACTCATCATCTTATCCCCTTTTCTGAGTGCTATTATATTTTTACTCAAATTACTATCTACTTTATTTTAATGTAAAAAATTGTAAACAAAAAATCCTAGCAAAAAGGCTAGGATTTTTCGTATTTATCAAACAAAATCTTCACCCCGAGATTTTAACTCTCATTAATCAATTTACCTAGGTATCCTGACTTGACTTCATCCTACTCCTATACCTTCCCATTTTTTCAAACAGTGGTTTTTATAGTTTCGTCCGTTTCACAGTAGCGGGGGCT
>NZ_JBJDXL010000112.1:0-6561 GCF_051866655.1 Intestinibacter sp. | reverse complement strand
ATGAGAAATCTTCAGCGCCAAGAGGAGATTTTTCTTTTTCTAGGACTTTATCATCTCCTAATAATTCAGATGTATTTTTTACAACTAAATCCACTAGCTCAGAATTATTGACTAGAGTTGGAATTCCTGGTATTATTTCTAAATTTACCTTCCCTCCAAATCCAGCACTTATATTTTCGCACATAGATTTAATTTTTTCTTTGGCAAGGTGTCTGCTGTCTTCGTTTAATGTTCTCAAAGTACCTGTTAGCTTGACTTCATCGCATATAATATTGCCTTTATGGCCGCCTTCTATTTTTCCAAAGGATATTACTACAGAGTCAGTTGGGTCTATATTTCTACTTACAATGCTTTGAAGTGCAGTTACTAAGTAAGATGCTATAACTATGGCGTCGATTCCTTCATGTGGATAGGCTCCATGTCCATTTTTACCTAATACCTTTAAAATAAGTCTGTCTGTTGATGCAGCGGCAGTCCCTTTTTTTATCTCGATATAGCCTGTTTTTATATGAGAACCGACATGCATGCCAAATATCATATCTACTTTGGGATTTTCCAAGCAGCCCTCTTCGATCATATATTTTCCTGCGCCGATTTCTTCACCAGGTTGGAAAAAGAATTTTACATTTACCTTTAATAAATCTCTATTTTCATATAGTACTTTACAAGCGCCTAATAGCATTGCAGTATGAGCATCATGTCCGCAGGCGTGCATGACACCTTCGTTTTGAGATTTATATTCTAAATCTAATTCTTCTGATATAGGTAGAGCATCTATATCGGCTCTCAAAGCTACTGTTTTTTCAAAGCCGTTGTTTATTTCAGCGACTAGAGCAGTTGTATTTTTATACTCTATATAGTCGATACCTATTTCATCTAAATAATTTTTGATTTTTTCTCTAGTTTGAAATTCCTTTAAACCCAATTCCGGTGTTTTGTGTAGATCTCGTCTTACATTGATTATCCAATCTTCTATATTTAAACATAAATTTTTTATATCCATTTCAAATCCTCCTTCTATTAATTATAAGTCATTTTTATAGCACTTGATAAATAATTTTGAAAAAATATATAATGTAAATTTAACAGAAAATTTAAAATAACAAATAAATTTAGAAAATAGTTGACAAATAAAATGAAGAGAAATATAATTTTACTATAATAATTTTAAACCGATGAATAAGAGAAGTAGATATAATGATTATTTTATAGAGAGTCGCGGATGGTGGAATCGCGATAGATAGCTTATATTGAATGGACTTATGAGGGCAGAATGAAAGGTTATCTGAGTAGTATCTGACGGGAACTCCATCCGTTACCATAGGAGCATATATGATAGTATATGAGATGAGTGGGTCTTTATGACCAATTAGGGTGGTACCGCAGAAGATATGACTTTTGTCCCGATTATGGGATAAAAGTCTTTTTTATTTGGAAAAATTATTAAATTTAAAGTATTAGGGAGGAAAAAGATATGAAAAAGGCACCATACAGATTATATTTAAGTGAAGAGGAGATACCAAAACAATGGTATAACCTAAGAGCTGACATGAAGGAATTACCAGATCCAATGATAAATCCTGCTACAATGAAGCCAGCAGTTGAAGAGGATTTATATCCAGTATTTTGTAAGGAATTAGCTCATCAAGAAATGGACAACGAAACTAGATACGTTGATATACCAGATGAAGTTAGAGAAATGTACAAAATATATAGACCATCACCACTTTGTAGAGCATATAACTTAGAAAAAGCTCTAGGAACACCAGCTAAAATATACTACAAATTTGAAGGGAACAATACTTCAGGAAGTCACAAATTAAATTCAGCTATAGCACAAGCTTATTATGCTAAGAAAGAAGGGTTAAAGGGAGTTACTACTGAAACTGGTGCAGGTCAATGGGGAACTGCTCTATCAGAAGCATGTTCATACTTTGGATTGCCACTAAATGTATATATGGTTAAAGTATCTTATGAACAAAAGCCTGACAGAAAAAATATAATGAGAGTATTTGGAGCAAATGTAACTCCATCTCCAAGTGACACTACAAATGCAGGTAGAAAAATACTAGCTCAAAACCCAGATGATCCAGGTTCTCTAGGGACTGCAATATCTGAAGCTGTAGAAGTAGCAGTAAGTACAGATGGATATAGATATGTTTTAGGCTCAGTTTTAAATCAAGTACTTTTACATCAATCAATAATAGGATTAGAAGCTAAGGCTGCTATGGATAAATTAGAAGAATATCCTGATATAGTAATCGGATGTGCAGGTGGAGGATCTAACCTAGGTGGACTTATAGCTCCATACATGCAAGACAAACTATTAGGTAAAGCTAATCCTAGAATAGTTGCAGTAGAACCAGCATCTTGTCCATCTCTTACAAGAGGTAAATACGCATATGATTTCTGCGATACAGGTAAAATAACTCCAATGGCTAAAATGTACACTTTAGGCTGTGAATTTACACCATCTAAAAACCACGCTGGAGGACTTAGATATCACGGTATGAGTCCAGTATTATCTAAATTATACCATGATGGATATATGGAAGCAGTTGCAGTTGAACAAACTAAGGTATTTGAAGCAGCTACATTATTTGCTAAGGTTGAAACTATACTTCCAGCACCAGAATCATCACATGCTATCAGAGTAGCAATAGATGAAGCGCTAAAATGTAAAGAAACTGGAGAAGAAAAGACTATATTATTTGGATTAACTGGAACAGGATACTTCGATATGAAGGGATATAATGCTTATGTAGAAGGAACAATGACTGATTATATTCCTACAGATGAAGATTTACAAGTGGGATTTGATAAATTACCTATAATTCCAGGAATACAAGACGAAATAAAATAGCGATAAAAATCTAAAATGGATAAAAAAGTAAATATTTAGAAAATTTAAAATTATAATTAAATTTTTGAAAATGAAATTTGATTTTTAAATTGAAAGCTATTTTCCTATTAAAATAAAAAGAATTATTTAGAAAACTTAAAAAAAGTAATTACTATAAAGAAAAAATATATAAAAAACAAGTTAAATATATAAATTAAAGTGTACTTTTAGACAATATTAAAGACAAATAAATATTGATAAAATAAAAACAAAGAATTTTCGACTAAATCTAGCGAAGGTTCTTTGTTTTTTATTTTTAAAAAAAATTTTGACAAAAATAGTAAATAATATATAATTTATTTCAAGGATTTTAAAAAATAGAACACTTAGCAGGAGGTATATATGGAGAAGGATCTAATCATTAGAGAAAGTAGAAAAAAAGTACTTTTATGGATAGTTTTAGTTTTAATAATACTAGCTTATTTATGTTCAATGCTGTATTATAGCTCAGTAAAGAAGCCAGCTGTTATTTTTAGTATAATTGTGGCAACAGTTATTTTATTTATCGAACTTAGAAAGTTTATGAATCCTAAAATTGTCTTAAAAGCAGATAAAGAAGGCATAACAAATACAACTACATTAGATTTTAAAACAATTAAATGGAATGAAATTAAAGAGATTTATATTTATAAAAAGAAATTTTTAAATAAAAAGGATATGGTGACTGATAATTATATATGTTTTAATTTAAAAAATAAAAATGATAGCAATAAAATCTATGTGGATTTTAGTAAAAAGTACGATAATAAAGGAATGCAACACATATTAATAACAGAATGCAATCAAAATGTTCATCAAGTATTTAATGAACTAAAAAAATATTATGAAAAAAATATTAGCAGTAAATAAAATTTATTTTGACAAAGTTTTATTAAAAATAAGGATTTTAATTTTTATCGAAGTCCTTATTTTTTTTTATTATTTAAATATAAATACAATAAAAAGCTTAAAAGTACACTATAACGCAAATAAGCAAAACTGTTTTGGACAACTTAAAGACGTATTAAAGACAAAAATAACGTTTTATTATATAGGTATAGAAAATGAATTAAAGAAATTAATTTTCAGAAAAAAGAAAGGGGAATTATGAATTATGGAAGTAAAAGAAATTATGAATAGCCCAGGGCTATTAATCGCATCAGCATTTATGATGGTAGTACTTATAGGAGGATGTTTCGCATTCTTAAAAGCTTCTTTAAAGGAAGCTGAAAACCTTAACATGGACAAACAAAAAATGGTAGCAGGTGTCAGAAGTGCTTGTATAACTACAGTAGGACCTGCATTAGCATGTGTTGTTGTATTAGTTTCATTCTTAAATATATTTGGTGCTCCAACAACTTGGATGAGATTAAATGACGTAGGTGCAGCTAGATCTGAAGTTGGTGTATCTACAATAGCAACAAGTATTTTAGGACAAGTTCCAGGTGAAGCTGGATTTGATGCACAAGGATTCACATATGGTCTTTGGGGTATGGCATTAAATAACTTCGGTTGGTTATTTGTTACATTAGTATTAACTAGTAGAATGGGTAAAATAGTTGACTCATTAAATTCAAAATTTGAACCTAAAATGATCAACATGGTTATGCAAGGTGCAGTATTTGGATTATTCGGTTACTTATTAATAAATTCTGTTTATGCAAAAGGAAGTGCTTATTTAGCAGCAGCAGTTTCATCAGGTATTGCGATGTTCTTGATAAATAAATTTATAAAGAACCAAAGACTTCAAGAGTTAGCTCTTGGTATCGCAATGGTAATAGGAATGATCGTTGCAACAGTATTATATAACATGGGTATAGTAAGTATACCAACAGCTTAATAAAAACAGAATAAATAAGGAGGATAATTAAAATGGCATATGAAAAGAAAATGGTTCAATTAGGAACAATTACAATGTTATTAGCAATAGTTGGTAACTTCTTACCAGTTGCTTACTTAGCAGTATTTAAAGGTTTATGTCCAACTCCTGGACAAATAATGCAAATATGGGGACTTGCAGCAGCTACTTATGGTATAAGCTGGGTTATACAACCAATATCTTACTATCCAGCATTAGGTGCAGGTGGTTCTTATATAGGATGGATTTCAGGTTCAGTTGGTGATATGAAAATGCCTTCTATAGCAATGGCTCAAAAAATATCAGGATATGAAGCAGGAACTCCAGAAGGAAAATGTATATCTACTATAGCAGTAGTTGGATCTATATTTACTTCATTTACTATAGTAACAATATTCACAATAATAGGAAATGTAGTATTACCTTTATTCCCAGAAGCAGTAAAATTCGCATTTACATTTACTTTACCTGCATTATTCGCAGCTATATATGTACAAATGTTACCAAAGAGCTTCAAAGGTTCTATAGCAACATTAATAGTAGCAGGTGTAATATACTATATAGTTAAAACTACAGGAGCAAATACAGGATTTGCTACATTAGGAGCTTGTTTAGGTGGTATGATTTGTTGTTACTTTGCTTACAAATCAGATCATAAAAACGATGCAAAAGCATAATACATAATAGTTAAAACAATTAAAATAAAATAATAAATAATAGATGTTAAAATATTAAAATATATACAAATAACCCAAAACTAAAATAAAAAAATAATATACTAAATAAAAAATATAACCGTTACTAAATAGATAATATCCAAGTAGTTTATAATAAGTTATAAGCTACTTGGACTATATAAAATAATAATTAAAAATAGGAGGCAATTATGTTAGATATTAAAATAATAAATGCCAAAATAATAGATGGTACAGGAGCACCAGCATTTGATGGTGAAGTTGGTATAGTAGGAGATAAAATAACAAAAATAGGAGACTTATCAAACGAAGAAGCAAAAACTGTAATAGATGCAAAAGGAAATGTAGTATCACCAGGATTTATAGATATGCATACTCACTCAGATATGTCTTTAGTATACGATAGAAATGCAAGCTCAAGAATATACTCAGGGGTAACAACAGACGTTATAGGAAACTGTGGTATAGGTGTAGCTCCAGTAAAAGAAGAAAATAGACAATTATTATTAGATTATTTAGGAACAAGAATAGTTGGAAGTATGCCAGTAAAACTTGAACTACCATGGGATAGCTATGAAAGTTATTTCAAATATATGGAACAAAATCCACCAGCAGTAAACGTTGCACCTCTTTTAGCTCAAGGTCCAATCAGAATATGGGAAATGGGATTCTCTAAAGAAGAACCAACAGAAGAACAATTACAAAATATGCTAGCTGAAGTAGAAGAATGCTTCAAACAAGGTGCATTAGGTGTAACAACAGGTCTTGTTTATTTACCAGGTGAATACACAACTAGAAAAGAAATCGTTGAAATATGTAAAATAGCTGCTAAATATGGATGTTTCTATGCAACTCATATGAGAACTGAATCAGATGAAGTTGAACAAGCATTAGAAGAAACTATAAGCGTTGCAAAAGAAGCTGGAGTACATCTACATGTATCTCACTTAAAAGCAATGGGATATAAAAACTTCGGTAAAGCAACTAACTTAATAAAACAAATAAGAGATGCTCAAGATGAAGGTATGGAAGTTTCATTTGACGTATATCCATATACAGCAGGTATGACTTCTCTATCAGCTTTAATGCCACCATGGACATTTGAAGGTGGAGTTGGAAACATGATA
>NZ_JBJDXL010000111.1:0-6577 GCF_051866655.1 Intestinibacter sp. | reverse complement strand
CCAGGAAATCATGGAGAAGAGTTCGTTCAAAATGAGCTCGGCTTAGATATAAAATACGTAGTCAGAATGAGCAACTTTGTAGGCTATATGCTTATGGAGGCAAAACGCTTGGGGTATAAAAAATTACTTCTAGCTGGACATATCGGCAAATTTATAAAAGTTGCTGCTGGAATATTCCAAACTCACAGCAAGGTTGCAGATGCTAGAAATGAAATTATGATTTCTAATTTGGCACTTATGGGAGCGCCAGTAGAATTTTTGGAACAAATAGATGAATGTGTGACAGCAGAAGGAGCAGTTGAAATAATCGACCAAAGTGAGTACACAGGTGTTTACGATGTTTTATGCAATAAATGCAGAGATAGAGTAAAACAACATCTAGGTGATGATGACATAGAAGTAGGTGTGTATATGTTTAGAATGGATAAATCCTATCTAGGAAAATCAGACAATGCAGATTCTATAGTGGAGGTATTTAGATGATTAATATTATAGGTTTAGGACCTGGAAACACAGATTATATTACTAAATTAGGCGAAAAATTAATCTATTCATCTGATGTAGTAATCGGAGGAAGAAGAAATTTAGAGTCTATAAGTGATTTCAAAGGAGAAAAGATAGTTTTATCTACAAATTTAAAAGAAATCTTAGAATATATACAAAACAACTTAGATAAAAATATTTCTGTTATAGCATCTGGAGATCCTTCTATATATGGAATTGGAAAATATCTTTCAAAAAATATAGAGCATAAGCACCTAAATATAGTTTCTGGTATAAGCTCACTTCAATATATATTTTCAAGAATATTTGTCGATATGAACGATGTTTACATTACAAGTAGCCACGGTAAAGTGCCAGACTTTGATTATATACTTTCTCATAAGAAGGTATGCATGGTTACTGACAGCAAGATAGGTCCTCACGAGATAAGCAGAGAAATACAAAAGAGAAATTTAAATAAAACTATAGTAGTAGGCGAAAATCTATCTTATGAGGATGAAAAAATAACAATAGGAAAGCCAGAGGATATATTGGCAGTTGAAAAATTTGATATGAATGTAGTGGTGATATTAGATGAGGAATAGAGATTTTATAACAGGAAAAGTCCCTATAACAAAAGAAGAAGTCAGAGCTATATCTATAAATAAATTGGATTTATTAAATGCTAAGACTTTTATAGATGTAGGTGCAGGGACTGGTAGTATATCTATTGAAGCTGGATACCATTATCCAAATTTAAGAGTTATAGCTATTGAACGAAATGACGATGCACTTGATTTAGTAAATCAAAATATAGAAAATTTTAATCTAACAAATGTAGAGGTTGTAAAGGCTTATGCACCTGTAGATTTAGACTTAGATACACCGGTAGATGCAATCTTCCTTGGAGGTACAGGAAAGAAGCTAGAAGAAATTATCGACTGGTCTAAGGAATTATTAGCTCCAGGAGGAAGACTTGTAGCTAACTTTATAATAATAGATACATTTTATGAAATGCTGAGATTAGTCAGAGAAAAAGGGTTTAAAAATGTAGATGTAACAGTTTTAAACGTTTCAAAGCTTGAAAAATTAGGACCAGGGGAATATTTCAAACCTCATAATCCAATATATATAATATCATGTGAAAAAGGAGTAGAGTAAAGACGATGAATACTAACGTTAATAAAGTACATTTTGTAGGGGCAGGCCCTGGGGACAAAGAATTAATAACATTAAAAGGATATAAATTACTAAGCAATGCAGATGTTGTAATATATGCAGGTTCATTAGTAAATCCAGCACTTCTTGAATACTGCAAAGAAGGCTGCGAAATACATGACAGTGCTTACATGAATTTACAAGAAATAATAGATGTTATGGAAAAAGGAATAAAAGAAGGAAAATCTGTAGTAAGATTACAAACAGGTGACTTCTCTATATACGGTTCAATAAGAGAACAAGTTGAAGATTTAGCTAAATTGGATATAGATTACGATTGTACACCAGGAGTAAGCTCTTTCTTAGGTGCATCATCAGCTCTAGGAGTAGAATATACAGTTCCAGAGGTATCTCAAAGTGTTGTTATAACTAGAATGGAAGGTAGAACTCCTGTGCCAGAAAAGGAATCTATAGAATCTTTCGCTAAGCACCAAACTTCAATGGTAATATTCTTATCAGTTCAAGAAATTGAAAAGGTTGTAGAAAAATTAATAGCTGGTGGATATCCAAAAACTACTCCAATAGCAGTAATATACAAAGCTACTTGGCCAGATGAAAAAGTAGTAAAAGGAACTTTAGAAGATATAGCAGTTAAAGTTAAAGAAAATGGAATCAAGAAAACAGCATTAATAATGGTAGGAGAATTCCTAGGAACTACATATAATAATTCAAAATTATATGATAAGGACTTCAAACATGAATACAGAAAATAATAAAATTGCTATTATTTGCATAACTAAAAATGGAAAAAACTTAGCTTTAAAGCTACAAAGTGAGTTAAAAGAAGGTCAGGTTTATTTTGTTAAAAAGAAGAGCGAGGATGAGTTACAGGAGTCTAGTAAAGGCGTAATTAGAATATATGAAAAGTTAAAAGATTTTGTACCGACAATATTCAATAAATACAGATATATAGTATTTATTATGGCAACAGGAATCGTAGTTAGAACAATCGCTCCTTTAATACAAAGTAAATTTGAGGATCCAGCTGTAATAGTAACAGATGAAAGAGGAACTAATGTAATAAGCTTACTAAGCGGTCATATGGGTGGAGCAAATGAAATGACTTTGTATATAAGTCATTTACTTGATGCAAATCCAGTTATAACTACAGCTACAGATGTTAACAATAAATCTTCATTAGATATGATCGCAAAAAAACTAAATGGATATATAGAAAACTTTAGAGACAACGTATTAAAAGTAAATTCCATGATAGTAAATAACAAGCCAGTGGGATTATTCCTAGATGGAGATTACGATGTCGATACAAGAGGATTTAAACTTTTGAAATACCAAGATGTAGATACAATAGAAAATATAGAAGCTATAGTCGTAGTAAGTGATAAAGAAAATCTAAATTTCAAAAACGAAAATATAATAAAATTAGTTCCAAAAGACATCGTAATAGGAGTAGGATGCAAACGAAATATCGACAGTACACATATGAGAAATTCTTTAAAGGAATTTTTACATACGAATAACATAGATATAAATTCTATAAAAGCTATAGGTAGTATAGAAGTAAAAAAAGACGAACAAGCAATAATCGAGCTTGCAAAATATTTAAATGTACCATTTAAGACCTTCACTGTAGAAGAAATCTCAAAAGTCGATCATTTATATGGAAAATCAGAATGGGTGAAAAAGAACGTGGGTGTGTATTCAGTCGCAGAACCATGTGCACATTTACTTAGTGAAGGCAATATGATTATTGAAAAACAAAAATATACTGGAATAACATTTTCGGCAGGGAGAGTGAACAAATGATATACGTTATAGGAATAGGGCCTGGATGTAGAGATTTAATGACACAAGAGGCAATAGCAGCAATGGAAGATGCAGAGGTAATAGTTGGATATAAAACATATATAAAGTTAGTTGAAGAATTCATAAAAGACAAAGAAGTAGTTCAAAATGGAATGAGAAAAGAAGTAGACAGATGCCAAGATGCTATCGATATAGCTAAAACTGGCAAAAAGGTTGCTGTAATAAGTAGTGGAGATGCTGGAATCTACGGAATGGCAGGTCTTATACTTGAATTAATAACTAAACAAGATTTAGATATACCAGTTAAAGTAGTGCCAGGGGTTACTGCTAGTATAGGAGCAGCTGCTGTATTAGGAGCACCTATAATGCACGATTTCTGTCATATAAGCTTAAGTGATTTAATGACACCATGGGAAGTAATAGAAAAAAGACTTAGATTAGCTGCAGAAGCTGATTTTGTAATCTGCCTATACAACCCAAGAAGTAAAGGTAGAAGCGAACATCTAGCAAAAGCATTTAAAATAATGGGAGAATTTAAAGATGGTTCAACTCCTGTAGGAATAGTAAAAGATGTAGGAAGAGCAGATCAAGAAAAATTCATATGTACTTTCGATACAATGGATTTTGAAAGAGTTGATATGACTACTATGGTTATAATAGGAAACAAATCTACATACATAAAAGATGATTTAATGATAACTCCTAGAGGATATACTGTATAGATTTTAAAAGAGAGGATACATATCATGATTTTAGTATTAGGTGGAACATCTGATAGCATAAATATTTGCAATAAATTAAACGACATGAATTTAGAGTATATGGTCTCAGTTACTACAGAGTATGGCAGAGATATTGCAAAAAAAGCTACAGATAATGTATTTTTAGGAAAGCTTACAATAGAAGATATGGTATCTTTAATAGAAGAAAAGAACATAACTCAAATAATAGATGCAACGCATCCTTATGCTACTGTTGTGTCTAGTAATGCGATAGAATGTTCTAAGATATCAAATGTAGATTATGTGAGATTCGAGAGAGAATCTCTTATAAAACAAATAGACTATGAAAATAAATATGTAGTTGAAAATATAGAAGAAGCCTGTAAAATTGCAAGTGAAAAAGGCAATAACATATTTATCGGAACAGGAAGCAAGAATTTAGACAAATATATAGAGCTGCTAAAAGGCAAAAATTTAATAGCGAGAGTGTTGCCGACAAGTGAAGTTCTTACAAGCTGTGAAGAGCTAGGGCTTAATGCCGATAATATCATCGCTATGAAGGGACCTTTTTCTGAAGAGATGAATATTGCTACTTATAAACAATACAATATAGATTTATTGATTACAAAGGAAAGTGGAGTGGCAGGAGGCTTTTTAGAAAAGGTAAACGCATGTAAAGCCTTAAATATACCAGTTGTAATAATATCTAGAAAGCAAATAGATTATCCAAGGGTTATAAATAAAATAGAAGATATAGAAAAAGTAATATAGTTTTATGGCGATATTTAATTTTCAAATTTGAGCAAAAATTAATATTAAGGAGAAATTAAAAATGAAAAAAGCAGTATTAGTAGTAAGTTTTGGTACAAGCTACCATGAAACTAGAAAAAAAACAATAGAGGTTTGTGAGAAAAAAATAAGCGAAAAATTAGAAGGATATGATTTTTATAGAGCATTTACTTCTAATATGATAATAAATAAATTAAAGAAAAGAGATAATATGTTCATAGATAATCCAGTTGAAGCTCTACAAAAATTAGCTGATGCAGGATATGAAGAGGTTGTAGTTCAAACATTACACATAATCTGTGGAGAAGAATACAACAAATTAAAGGAACAAGTTGAAAGCTTTAAGCCTAAATTTAAAAAAATAGCTTTAGGAAGACCTCTTTTAACTACAATAGATGATTATAGAGAAACTGTTGAAGGTGTAAAAAAACAACTAGACATAATACAACCTGACGAAGCAGTAGTATTTATGGGTCACGGAACTACACATGAAAGTCATTCAGCTTATCCAGCCTTGGAATACATGTTTAGAGATAACGACATGAACGTATATATAGGTACAGTTGAAGGATATCCTGAATTAGAACAAGTAATCAAAAAATTAAAGGCTGATAACATAAAAACTGTAGATGTAATGCCTTTTATGCTAGTTGCAGGAGACCATGCTACTAATGATATGGCGAGTGATGAAGAGGATTCATGGAAATCTATACTAGAAAAAGAAGGATTTAAAGTAAATATACATTTACAAGGCTTAGGCGAATACCCAGCTATACAAGATAAATTTGTAAACCACGCATTAGATTGTGCAAAGGAATTAGAAGATTAATTAACATAATAAAAAACATACTATTGGAGGAAATATAATGGCGAAATTTTATGGAATAGGAACTGGACCAGGGGACAGCTCATTGGTAACAGTTAAAGCAGTAAATACATTTAAAATATTAGATATATTATATACACCAGAACCAAAAAAAGGAACAGATAGCTTAGCACTATCAATAGTAAAAGAATATATACCTGATACTGTTGAAATAAAACAAAGACACTTCCCAATGAATTCAGACAGCGTCGAAAAAATGGCTGCATGGGATCAAGTAGCTCAAGAAATTGTAACAGATGTAAAAGGTGGAAAAAATGTAGGATTTATAACTTTAGGAGATCCTATGATATACAGCACATACGTATATGTAATGGAGAGATTAATAGATGAAATAGAAGTTGAAACTATTCCTGGAATATCTTCATTTTCAAATATAGCATCAAACCAAAACTTCCCACTAGTTATGGATACAGATCCACTTATAGTAATACCATGTACTATGGAGGAAGAAAAAATAGATGCAGCACTACAAACATACGACTGTATAGTGCTTATGAAGGTGTACAAGAATTTCAAACAAATAATAGAAAAGCTAGAAAAATACGATTTAATAGACAATGCTATTTTAGTAAGTAATTCATCTCAAGATAGAGAAGTAGTATACAAAGATTTAAGAGATGTCCATCTACAAGAAAAAATATCATATTTTTCTACAATATTAGTAAATAAAAATAACAAAATAAAATAATAATCTTAAAAAAGATTTAAGGAG
>NZ_JBJDXL010000110.1:0-6600 GCF_051866655.1 Intestinibacter sp. | reverse complement strand
AAATACATTATGTGAAGAATTAGATGCTAAGTAGTAGAAATTAAATTAGCAAATTGTAGAACTTAACAACAATATAGACCTTTATTCTTATGGTGTAGAATGGGATATTACAGTTTCTTCTCCAGTATTAACTAGAATAGGAAATCCGTTATTGCATAAATCTCTTCCAATTCAATCTGCCTATAGAGGATGTGTATCTAATGGGACTATTATTAATTACTACTTGTATTCTGAGGATTGGAATTATAAGGAAGATGGAGTTACACCTTCCGTACTAGATGGTACCGATGGAGTTGTTAGAGTGCATACTCCTAAATTCTATGGAAAATCTGGTAGTAATGGAAACAAAAGATGGGTTAGAATTTCACTAGTACAAATTGATGATTCTTGGGTTGAAATTCCAGAAATGTTAATTGATGCTTATAGATGTACAGTAAATTAGTCTACTAATCAAGCAGTATCTGTTGTTAATACTTCTGCAAATTATAGAGGTGGTGGTAACAATAGTAGCCGTGATACATATCTAGCAGAAGTTCCATGTAGGTCAGATTTAGGAAAACCGAGAACTAATGTAAGCAGAGCAACTATGAGAACTTATGCAAATAATGCAGGATCATAGTTACTATGTTACGAATATTACAAATGGATATTCTATTGGAATTATGTAATAGAATATGCGAACTTTAATTGTTAGGCAGCTTATAATGCAGAATTAACCTCAGATGGATATAGATAGGGGGGTTTAGGACCTGGAGTTACTGCTATAAATAGTAATTATTGGAATTATTACAATAATTATTTTCCACTTACTCCATGTGGATATTGTAATGAGATTGGAAATAATACTGGAATAAAATCTATGACTGTTATTACTCCTACAGCCTCAGGTGGAGATCCAACACAAACTTATACTTTTTCAGTACCTAGATGGAGAGGATTTGATAATCCATTTGGAGATATTTGGACTAATTTAGATGGTGTAGTAATACATAGAACAGCTGCAAACGAACCAAGTAATGTATATACATCTACTACTGAGTTTACTGATGAAATAGGAACTAAAACAGTAGTAGGAATAGAAATAGCATCAGATGGATATATAACAGCATATGATTTAGGAGAAACAGGAGAAATTATACCGTCTAAAGTAGAAGGGTCAGAATCTACTTATATGTGTGATTATCATTATTGCAATGCTAGTTATACATCACCTAGAACCCTTCTGGTGGGCGGTCACGCGGACTATGGCGGCTAGGCCGGCGTCGGCTGTTTCCTTTCTAGCACTGCTGTCTCTTTTGTCCGTGCGATTGTCGGGTTTAGGACTTTGAATGTAATTTAAAAACAATATACAAGGATGTAGTAAGTATGACATTGAACTAGAAAAATACCCTTCTAGTAGGCAGTAACGCGAACAATGGCAGCTAAGCCAGCGTCAGCTATTTCAATTCTAACAATGCTGTCTCTAATGTCAATGCGAATGTCAGGTTTTAATATTTTAGCGCTAAAATTTATTTTTCTACTGACTGCCGCATCCGTGCCTCTTGGCAAAAAATGACGTAATTTTTAACAAAAATAGTGTTGGTAGGTTAATTCTCGAAGACTCTAGAAATAAAAATATTAAATATGAAACGAATTGGATATTTATTTAACAAAATCCATGATTTAGACAATATAGAACTAGCAGATAAGAAGGCTAGGAAGAATAAGCGCAGAAGAAAAGATATAGAAAAATATGATGAGAGAAAGGATTTAAATAATTTAGATCTATCTCTTGATATAGCAAGTTTAGAGTATAGAACTTCAGAATATAGTACATTTAAGATATGGGAGCCTAAGGAAAGACTAATCTTTAGGCTTCCCTATTATCCAGATAGAATAACACATCATGCAATAATGAATGTTCTAGAACCAATATGGAGAAAAATATTGATAAAAGGTACATACTCTTCTATTAAAGGTAGAGGTATTCATAAGTGTGCAAAAGACTTAAAGAATGTATTAAAGAAATATCCAGAAGAAACTAAGTATTGTCTAAAGTTAGATATACGTAAATTCTATCCATCTATTGATCATGATATTCTCTTCAAGATAATTTAGAGAAAAATTAAAGATCCTTATGTACTGCAACTATTAAGAGAAATAATTGATTCTACAGATGGGGTTCCAATTGGAAATTATTTATCGTAGTATTTTGCCACTTTATATTTAACATACTTTGATCACTGGGTAAAGGAAGAACTTAAATGTAAATATTATTTTAGATATGCAGATGATATTGTAATATTAGGTAATGACAAAAACTGGTTAAGATAGATAAGAATTGAGATTTCCAGCTATTTATTTGTTCTGTTAAATCTGGAAACTAAACCTAATTATCAAATATTTCCAGTAGATTCTAGAGGAATAGATTTTGTAGGGTATAAGTTCTTTCATACTCATACTCTTTTAAGAAAATCTATAAAATAGAATATAAAGAGGTTAATAAATTCATATAAAAAGAATAAGATTGATAAGGACGAATTTAAGGCTAGAATGTCTTCATACTTTGGTTGGCTAAAATTCTGTGACACCAAGCATTTCTTACATAAGGTAGAAGAAGAAACAGGGCTTAAATTCTCTAATTGGGATAGTTAGAAGGGAAGAATGTCTGATATTTATAATCAGAATATATACATAGTTGAAATAGCAACATATAGTTAGTACTTCCAAATACATTATATCTATCACAATAAATCTTATTTTGTAAATAGTAGAAATAAGAAATTATACAGTATTCTATCTAGATACATATTGCCTAATTATTTTAAAATAAAACATTATGAAAGAGCCTGTAAGAATACGGACGAATGTTAGCCCAAAGATAATTCAGAAACTGGGCAACGGGACTTACTATTACCATTTTGATATACAATCAGAAGAAGTTGAAGTTCATGATATGGAAGAGGCATCAAGAATAGAAACTCAATATAACTTTATTTAGGTTCTTTTAAGTGGGCAGCCTAACTATAATGATTGTGTAAAGGCAATAGTACGAAGTTATTTAACTATTGATGAAGAATTTGATTTAATTAATTCATATAATAGTTATGTATAGAATCTCACAGACGATTCTAGTATTGTAGATGAATATAAAGATTATTTAAATCTATTAACTTAGATAAAAACTAAGGTTAAAGAAGATTTTTCTAACTTATGATTTATAGAAATGGTAAATTAATCTTATAGGTTTAGAAAGATGTTCTAGAACTTATAGATAGTGTTTAGTAGAAAGTTCAGAAAAACATTGGGGCCATTTATAAAGGAACTTAGTTAGTATGGCTTACAGTATATGATGCAGTTAGAAGCTGTTTTGGAAGTGGAACTTGGCTACAAGATAGACCTTGGTTATCAGATGATTCATGGAAAAATAATTGATTATAGAAATGGCAAAATTTGAAAATTTACCTAATCAAATTGCAGATTTAGATACAGAATGGAATAATCACTCTGGAATGGAGGTAGAGGACTTTCTGACTAGATAGATTGAATCTTCATAGAATCAAGATATTGTTTCTATGGATTATAATTCTGATGGTCAAAATTCTCTAGTATTACATAAGGCTGATGGTTCTACTGTATCAACAACTGTAACTGTAGAAGTTCCTACTCATAGATATGGAATTATGGTATATGGAGTTATGCTAGATAACAATACTAGTAAGATATATACTAGTGGTGATTTATTAATGCAGTATAACTCAGACAGGAATGTTAAGGTAGGTATAGCTATGTTTGCTATTGCACAAACTACATTTAACATTACTGATATGGTTGGTCCGTTTGATGTTAAAATATCATTTGGAACTCAATCTAAAATTTATAAAGTCAATAATATTAAGTATGCCGATTGTATTCTTGATAGTAGCACAGGACAAGTAATAGGTGTTGATGGAACTACAGAAGAAGTTATTGATAAAATTGCTTGGATTGATGTAACTGAATTGTTTACTAAAGCACAGACTAAGAAATAGATTTCTGCTACAGTTCAAGCATCTGGAGATTCTACTACATTAGGTGTTAGTATTACTAATGAAGTAATATCTCTATCATATACAGGTGATGTAGTAACTGCAGGTAGTTCTGCACAATTTTCATTAACTGGTGGTACTGCATCTAATTACTACCTTGAAGTATATAATAATGGTGAAAGTAAAGAAACTACTAGTGGTGGTTCTTTAGTATATACAGGATTAAAGTCAGGACTTAACTAGTTATCAGTTCGAGCCGTACACTCCAGTGATATTAATATCTATTCTGATTTTATTTATGTTGATATTATCTGTACTTCAGATTGTTCTGATACAGTTGTTGCTATTAATAATGTAAGTAGCAAGATTGCTAATAATGGTGTTGCAACTTTATATGAATTAACAGTATATAGTCCTTAGTAGGAAGATGTAGAACTTACTACTTATCTTGAATCGTAGCAAGTAGACGAAGTTGACCCCCAACCTACTGAGGTTATGAAATATGAGGTATTAAAAGCTTCTTCCTACAACGAGAATAATTAGTATAAAACTTCTTATAAGAAATATATAGAAGTTATAAGTGATGGAACATAGATGTATTTATTAGTTAAGGTTAATAATACATTCTATAGTTTCTACGAAATGGAGAAAATAACTTCTTCTGGAAATGTTTCATATGCTTCCTACAGATATTTATTTAAGTTAATGGAAATAGATTAGATTGACAATAATCTAACATATTTCTCTGACATTACTCCCAATTATAACTTTGACCAAATTCATGGTTATATAAATAATGTATTTGTAACTGATGAATATGCTAGCGATACACTTCCTGCTACTGTAATTTCTGACTTAGAATCGTCAGATGGATGGTCAGAAGATGAAGGTAGGGCTGTATTTAAAGTATCAGCATAGCCTAAAGCTATCTTTAAAAGCCCTCTAAAATTAAGTCTTGCCACTACTTGCACTATAGAAATGGGTATTAAGACTTATAATATAAGTGATAAGGATTAGCCTATACTAACTATTGGTAATTTCTAGTTGAGACCTACCCAATTCTGTTGGAATACAGAGGATGAAACATTATTTAATGCTAGAAATGCTCAATTTAGAGAAGGTGAAGAAACTCATATTGTAGTAACGGTTTAGAAAGGATGGACAGTTTCTAAGGATGATATTTACTATCCTAACTTCTTACAAGGAACTTATCAGGATGCTTATGATAAAGCTGCACCTAATACTCCTATTAACTTAGTTAGAATTTATATTAATGGGGTGATAGACCGTGAGATTAATTTACTTGATACTGAAATTAATTCTTTATCTACAGCAACTTTACAAATTAATCCTACTACTGCCGACATTAACTTCTACTTGTTTAGAGTATATAACAGTACAGCTCTTAACTTTAGTTAGGTATAGAGAAACTATACTTCATTTATTGCTTCTAAGGATGAGAAATTGAAATTCTTTGAAAATAATGACATTCTTGGCGATAATGGGGAAATTTCATTTGAGAAATGTTATTAGAAATATAATACTCTTGTATATGTATTTCCTAAAGATGGAAGATTCCCTAATAGAGCTTGGGGAGGAGAAGATGGAAGTGCAGAAGAAGACATTAACAAGAAATTAGCAACAACATTATTTGTAACTTATGCAGACCAAACTAAGAACTAGTAGTATGGAGGACGTTTAACTCATGGTTAGGTTAAAGGATAGGGTTCTTCTGCTATGCGTTACTTGATTTGGAATGTTACTTATTCTCTTAATAAATTAAAGTATAAAGATTTAGAAGGAGTTGAGAAGAAAATTAAGAGTCTTTTCACTCCTTATTCACAAATGGATGTTGATACAAACATATTTAAGCAAGATGCTGTATCTACTTCAGGATATTATTTAATGCCTCCGTATGATGTATAGAATGATATAACTGCCTACAAGTATACTAAGATGGTAGGTAAAGTAAATTTTGCTTCTTCTATGCAATCTCATAAAATAGGAGCATGTAAGCTATACGATGATGCGTATAAAGCATCAGTTGGTTCTCTACCTTCTGGTGGTAGAAAGGCAGTACATGAAGAACCATTCTTATACTTTTATTGGGAATCAGATTTAGCATATGATTCTAGTGAAGCTGGTTATAATAATCCAGAATTATCTCCCATAGTTGGACTTAATCTAGCTGACTTATTAAATAATAATGATTAGATTAAGTTCATGGGTTTCTAGACGTGGGGTCCTGGTAAAGGAGATGATGCTTGTAGTGGCTATGATGAAGATATTACTCCAGAATATTTAATGTTAGAAGGTGGCGAAAACACAGAACCAGCTACTAACTTTAGAGTTCCTTGGTAGGAATTACAGAGAGGAACAGGAGAACTTGGAACAGCTACTTATACATTAGGTACATATCCTACAGTTACTTATGAAGAATCATTAGCTAGTCCGTGGAATAAATTACTTATTAATGATGAGTCCATTGTACATATTACTAGAGGAGCATGGGATATTGATTATGGCGTAGAGGAATTAGAAAATTCGGACAAAATGATTTATTATCAATTTGCAGAATCAGTACATGAATCTT
>NZ_JBJDXL010000109.1:0-6606 GCF_051866655.1 Intestinibacter sp. | reverse complement strand
GATCTTGGATAGGATCAGGTTTAGATGTAGAAAGAGATTATATACGCTCTATATTTGATGGAACTTTTGAGAATGTAATATGGAGTCAGACTAAACAACATGACAACTATATTAAGTATCTACACAAGCCATTCTTAAATGGATCTATAAATAGATACATTGCTTACTCTGAAGATATGAGTGAAATAACAGCTTTAAAAGAAGCTATACCAGGACTAGTTAAGTTTACTATAGATGCTTCAGATTATATAGATGTATACACATTTGATAGAGATGGAGAAGATATAAGTAACAAGATTATTAATAATTCTATAAGCAATAAAGAAAAGCCTATTAGTCTTCCTAATATAGTTATAACTGTTACATCTCTAGTAGATGATTATGGACTGCAGCGTTACTTCAATAATGACATAAAAGGATGTAAATCTACTATATCTATTCACAATGATCCTAGTAATAAGTATGTTACTGCTTTACAGAACAATGATATAAGATTATATTACAGTATATTTTAGGTAATAAGATTATATAGGTCAACATTACGTAATTGCAATTGCACTTATAGTTCTGGTTCGTTCTATAATTTTAATATAAACAACATCAACCACAATGTAATGTTTGGTTATTACTCTGGCATTACAGGAGGTTCTAGTTCTTATAATTTACTATTTGGTTAGGAGATGTGTAGTACGGACTCTAATGGTAATACTACTTCTACAATAGATGGAAACTACTGGTACGACGATACGTTCTAGGATTGGTTTGGTTATAATATAATGGCTCCGTTTTAGTATTCTGTATTCTATCCTCACACTAATACTAACTTTATAAAATTACCGTATAATAAAGGAGTTACTTTAAAAGGCACATTCTAGGATAATTTTGTAGAAAGAATGAGATGGGGAGTGACTGTAGAATATGGAGGTATACAAGGAAACTATATGAAAGAATTATATGGTTGTACTATTTCTTCTCAGGCGTTCTCTTCTTAGTTAGCTCATAGTAGTGGAGTAAGCGGTATATACAAACTATAGGGCGCTTAGTAGATACCTAGCATATATGAGTCAGATATCAAAGCTTACTAGTGTAATGCTAGTGTATTTGTACCTCTTATTACAGAAGAATAGAAAACCGAACTGACAGATAGAACAAGAAAGAAACTAGTTTCATTTTACAATGATACTACTAAAATATTGTATTACGATCAATTATAACTATTATGAACAATATAATAAAGGTTAACATGACAAAGTTCATTAAGTCTAATAACTTAAGTGCAGGTAAAGATGAGAAGAATTAGGATTAAAAATGATATATTTATTAAGATAACTATTAATAAAAATGGAGAGAAAACCTCTTTATTAGATAAATAGTTATCCGTAAACTTATTAGTAGGTAAGGAACCGCCTATATAGATAACAGACTATTCTATTATAAATGAGAATGTTATAACTTTTAAATTTCCTGCAGAAAGATAGGAGATATTAGGTTCTTATGACTTATTAATAGAAATAATAGACGAGAGCGGAAATACTAGTACTTTAGATAAATGTAACGCTTTTTAGTTAGTACCGCATAGCTGTAAAACTGGTGGGTTAGACGGGCTTAATGTAGAGACTATAATTTTTGAATATAGCGTAGATTTAGCTGCATTTTAGAATATAACTAGCTATGAACAGTTAGAAGACATACCTACTATAAATGGAATACCTTTATTAGGGGATATTACTTCAGCTTAGTTAGGGCTTGATTTAGATGTAACTAAGTATAAACTTAACGTTAATGCACCGGTTTTTAGGGAAGCTCCCAGCAGTGATACTCTGACATGGGAGCATGAAGGAAAAGTAATAGAGTTTAAAGCTGGAGATATGTGCAGAGTTCGTAATCTGCAATCTGAAAATGATTATGATCTGTACATACTTTATGGAATAGATGAGGATGTAGCTACCTGGGTAAAAGTAATATGGAACGTGGCAGATATACTGTTAGATACAGTAGGAAATAGTACATAGCACGGTATGACTCAAAGAGCAATTACTAGTGGATTCTCTTCTGTAATAAACATGATAGAAAGCAAAACTCTTGGAAGTTTAACTAATGTCGATAGCAACGCTGATGATGATACAGTTTCTGATGTAATACTTGTTAGAGATTCAGATAGTTAGAAATGGGTAGCTAAAGATGTATCTGAAGTTGGAGATGGAGACATTACTATAGTAAAGGAATCCGCTGCATCTACATGGTAGGTTAGATCTTTAGTTCGTACTCCCACAATTACAGAAATGTCTTTAGGTAGCTTAACTAATGTTAGTTATGAAGCTGACAATACTTTTGTAGAAGATAAAGTATTAGTATTAGAGTCTGGAACTAACGAATGGGTAGTTAAAAGTGCGTCTGACTTTGGAGGTGGAGGAGCTAGCTCTAACTATAGTATATACTTAAGAAATAACATGAATGGGTTATCTTTTGCTTCTTAGCAAGGAGAACCTTGTTATATAGATGTAACTTTTGTATCTTAGTATAGAAATGACCCTACAGAAGATTTTTAGCCTACTGGTGAGAATGGTACATTAACTATACAAATATAGAATCTTAAGTATGAAGAATACACGGTAGTAAAATAGATTACTGTTCCTTCTGGTAAGAATACATTGATAGATGTTGCTGAGTACTTATCTTCTGGAGTAACCAATGTAAAACTAATTGCAAAAGGAGTAAATACAGGAAAAGAGACTATGCCGTTAGTTTATAGTGTACAGCTTACTTCTCTGTCTGTTACAGCATCTAATTTTTAGTGGTGGACTGCAAAGAATTCAGATTTTATTGTACCTTTGATTATTGGAGGTAATGTAAGTAAAATATTACATGTATCTATAACTGGAGATGACTATAGTCAAACGTATGATATACCATTAGGTACCGCTTCGTATACTGATACTCCTTACAATTATACTGTAACTCATCCAGGAACTACTGGAGTTTATAACGCTTCATTCTACTTAACAAATTCAGACGGTACTGTTACTACTAAAACCTATTCTGTAAATTTTATGTGTATTACAGAAGTAGGCGAAGAGGTTAAACTAATGTGCGTAAATAATTTAGCATAGAGTTTAACTAACTGGTAGTCTAACGATGTATTTGAATACTCTATATATGATGGAGTAAATAGAAGCACAGATGCTATATTTGTAGTTAAGAAAGATGGAGTAGTAATGTATCAGTCTGTTAATGATTAGATTACTACTAGTTATAAATATATGTTTACATACTCTATGGAAATAGATACTGTTGATAATAGTAATTTTGAAGTAGATGTATTAGTAACTAGTAACGATATAGATTTAATAGATTCTATTACATTTCCTGTAAACAATTCATTAAACTTTGGAGCCACTACTGGAGCTATATTCTACATGAACCCAAAAACTCGAAGTAATACACAAACTAACTATCAGAAAGTAATAAACGAATCTACAGGTAAAGAGATAGATGCAGAGTGGACTAATATGAACTGGGGCAATGACGGCTGGATAATAGATTCAGATGGTTATAGTGCTTTAAAGATATTTGCTAGAAGTAAGGCGGTTATAAAATATCAACCGTTACTGACAGAATCAGCGTCTAAAGGTAGAACTATAGAGTTAGATTTCAAAGTAGATAACCCAACAGATGCATCTAAAAATATCATACAAATAGTATAGAATACAGTAGGTCTTAGGATATCTGCTGAAAATATATCATTCTTTTCGTCATCAAGATAGGATTCAACAACTCAAGATGTACCGATAGATAATGGAGTTAGATTAAGAGTTCATATTGTAGTAATGCCTTCTGCATATGGAGTATCTTAGTTTAATCTAGTATGTATATACATAAACGGCAAGAAGAATAGATAGTATGATTATCAGGATAATGACTACTTTGCTAACAACGGTTATATAGAATTGGGTAACGACTATTCTAATCTATATGTATATGGGTTAAGAGTATATGATTATGCTTTATCTAGTGAGGCTGTATAGAAAAACTATATTAGTATGTTAGATACAGTATCACAAAAATAGGAAGAGAAAGAAATAAATGAAGTTCTAGACGCAGAAGGAATAAGTATAGATTACGAATAGACAAAGAAGAAATATAACGTATTTGTATTTGATTAGCCGTTTCCAAATCTTAATAATCCAGGAACAGTAAACGGAACACTAGAAGTATACTTTAAAGACAGACCTTAGAATAACTTTGTAATGACTAACCTATAGATGGGAGGTTAGGGAACATCTTCCATGAAATACCTAGAATGGAATATGCGCTGGAAGATGAAGGCCATAAAAGATGCTGAAGGAAACAAACTTAACAGTATAGCTACTTATGTAGACGGAACTACAGATAAGAATCAAGTATTCTTTGCTGAAGGAGTACCTAAGAGCGGTCGTTTAACTGCTAAAAAGAACTGGGCATCTTCAATGCAGGACCACAAAGCTGGTTCAGTAACCGCTTATACTGATCTATATAGAGAATTAGGTTTATCTAATGAAGCTACTGAATTAGATAGTAGTGTTAGAGTCGCAGTGTACTAGGAACCTTTCATAGGATTTAGTAAAACTAAGAATGAAGAAGGTAAGGACGTATACACTTGCATGGGTGAATTTACTTTTGGTCCAGATAAAGGAGATGATAAATGTTTTGGCTATGATACAGACACATTCCCTAATTTATTAAGCGTAGAAGGTAGTGATAATGCTCCATTAGGAGCTTTGTTTAGAGTACCTTGGAACAGAAACAAATGGTACTGGACTTATAATCCAGACGAAGAAGCTTTTTAGTATAATGAAGCAAATTGCTGGGACTTTGACGCAGGTGAGTTAAACGAAGATGAAACTGAACCTATTAGTACAGATAGATGGGTAGAAGCATATAACGCAGTATATGTTTGTAGTAATAGGATAAAACCGTTTAACGGAACTCTTACTGAGCTAAACGACCAAGTAATGGGTTATAGGTCTAGCGGTTATGAATACTGGATATCGAAAGCAGGGGATGCCAATAGATATAATCTGTATTACTATGAAAGTTATGAGGGAAAGTTTATACCTTCTGACGTAGGTAATGGACCAATAAATCTAATAACACAGCTAAGTAAGTACATAACTTCAGACTATTCGTCTTTTAGTGACGATTAGATGAACGAAATGTTTATATAGGCTAGAATAGCATTATTTAGAGATACCGCTCCAAAGTATTTCGATATAACAGATGCATGTTATCATCATAACTTTACAGAATTCTTTGCAGGAACTGACCAAAGAGCAAAAAATACTTATCCTTATAATTTCTGCTCGAGTTCTACTTCTTTATGGAAGTGGCGTTTAGACGACGCTGATACTATCTTACCTATTGATAACTAGGGCCAAGATAGAAAGCCATACTACTGTGAAATGCATGACCAATATGACAACGGTTAGCCTATGTGGAATGGAGAAACTTCCGTGTTCTGGAACATGCTAGAACTTGCTTTCCCTGAAAACTTAGTTACAGGAATGAAGAATATGCTATCAGCTATGGAGAAATTAAGTGGAGCTTCTGTTGGTACGCCTTATGATAAAGTGTATAGTTTCTATTAGAAATACTTTATAGGTATTAAGAATTACTTCCCTTCTACTCTGGTCAACGCAGATGCTAAGAGATATGAAATGGCTAAGATACAGTACAATAATGGTTCTTATACTAACGATACTGACCCTATAACTCAGTCTCACGGTGACTTCTATAGCGCAGAAACTGCTTGGATGAAGAAACGTATAATGTATATTATGTCTAAATACAACTACGGTTTGTTCAGTGCTAGCGGTAACGATACTATTGTAGTACGTGCGGCAGGAGATTTAATCAATTATGAAATTACTCCTGCATTTGATATGTATCCTTCTATTGCTAACGGTACTTCTATAGTTAAAGGAACCAGAACAAAAGCTGGAGAAACTTGTCTAATAACTGTGGATTTAGGCGGTAGTGCAGACCAGCAAAACGCAATTGAAGGCGCTTCTTGGTTACTGTCTATAGGAGAATGGCACAACAAGAATGTTAGTGGTACCATGATAGTTAGAGGTAAGAGACTTACAGAGCTAAATATAGGAAGCAAAACAGAGCCAATCGTTATTAGTATTACTGGTTTAACTATATCAGATTGCAGCAGTTTAATGATATTAAATGTTAGTAACGTGTCTACACTACAAGGTACATTAGACTTATCTAGTTGTGAAAACATAAGAGAGATATATGCAGGAGGTACTTCATTGACATAGATTAAACTACCTAATGGAGGCGGTTTAGAATTAATAGAGTATCCTAGAAATAATAAGTATATAACTTTAAAGAATTTCCCTGTAATAGCTAATACAGGAGTTATGATAGACTAGTGTAAAGATATAGTTACGGATATACTTATAGAACACTGCGATAATTTAAGTTCTTTGTAGATTATAAGTGATGTTATAGAAAGTCAAATAGAATAGGGAGACGATCACAACTTAAAACGTATAAGAATATTAGGTATAGATGAAACATATAATCAATTAACAAATTTACAAAATAATATCAACAATA
>NZ_JBJDXL010000108.1:0-6609 GCF_051866655.1 Intestinibacter sp. | reverse complement strand
TCACTCCCTTAAAATTTAGTCATTTAAAATCTTATCATAACAGTAAAACGCAAATTCTTTACCTAAAAAACTCATTTCTCCTACAAATTCATAACCACATTTTTTAAATAGAGAATTCATTTTTTTATTCAAAGAATATGTATCTGTTTTTAAATATTTTATACCCTTGCTACTTGCTAATTCATCAGCAAATTTCATAAGCTTAGTACCTATTCCAATATTTCTCATATTACTATTTACGGCCATTCTATGAACTACCATACACTCTTGATTGCTAGACCAATTTAAATCATTGTACTCTACAGGTTCAATACTATTAACACATATAAATCCTCTTATAATATCATCTTCTCTGTCTACATACAAACATCCAGATTTTATATCCTTTTCAAAATCCTCTGCTTTTGGGTAATTTTCATCCCATTGTGTATTGTTGTAAGACTTCATTTCCTTTATAGTTTCCCCTATAATTTCCATTATTCCTGAAACATCATTTAAATTTGCTTTGACTATCATGCGTCTTATCCTCCTTTACATTTAATAATTATTGTTATTTTTTATTTGATTTTATTTTCATCCATTCTGAATCTACATTTCTACTAATTCGATTCACAAAATTCAAAACTAATTCCTTCTCCTCGCTAGAAAATCCTTCTAAACATATCTCTATTTGTTTGTTTTCCTGTTTTATAATTTCATCGTATAGCTTTTTTCCTTCCTCTGTTGCTATCAAATTATAAGCTCTTCTATCTTGTTTGTCTGTCTCCTTTTTTACATAATTTAAATCAATTAGCTTATTAACAGCTTTTGTAGTCGTTGTTTTATCTACTTTCAGCATATTTGATAATTCTATAAAACTTATATTTGGATTCTCACATATCCTCGTTAAAAATATAAACTGACCTTTTTTCAATCCATACCTTTTGTTTTCTACATCACTCATATAATGTATAGCTCTAGATAAAGTACCTATATCTCTTAACAAATTATTATCTAAATTTTTCATTATTATTTAATCACCTATCTATCCAAAAATTTACATCCTATATTCAAAATTAGTTGAACCTTCAACTATATTTATATAGTAGCTTATATTAGTTGAACTTTCAACTATTTTACAATAAAAAAAATCCCCAGAACTTTTGGAGTAATCCTGGGGTACCTATTATAGGTTAAGGGTTATTTTATTTTCAAACTATTTTATTATAAAATAGGTTGAGGGCAATTTAATTTATACAGTCTTCTGTTCTCTTTGATTCCAGTAGCTGTATAGGTCTTCTTCTTTTGTAAACAAAGGCAATCCCATATGTTTGTGAAGCTTCACAAGCCATGGTAATTCAAGACCAGCTTCGTCGATTTTCTCTTCATTTACGAAAACCTCTTCTCTAGTACCTTCATTTATAAGGTGTCCTTGATTTAAAACATATACATAGTCACATATTTCATAGATTAAGTTCATATCATGACTAGATATTACGATTTTAACACCTCTTTCATTGAGACCCTTTATTATGTCCACAATAGCTCTAGTACTTATTGGATCTAAGCCTGCTGTAGGCTCGTCTAGTAATACTAATTTATTTTCCATAGCGACTACAGATGCTATTGCGACTCTTTTTTTCTGACCGAAGCTCAAGTTATGAACTGGTCTATCTATAAATTCTAAACCATTTACTGCTTCTAAAGCATTGGTAATTCTCTTTTTAATTGTTTTTTCATCTATGCCTATATTTCTAAGTGCAAAAGCAATATCGTCATATACCATTGAATAGAATATTTGCTTTTCTGGATCTTGGAATACTATTCCAACTTCTTTTCTTAGATTGTATAAGCTTTTTTTATCATACTTTATTTGTTCTCCCTTGTATAGTATTTGTCCTTCTGTCGATTTCAAAATTCCCATAAGATTATTGAATAAGGTAGATTTTCCAGAACCATTTGAACCTATGATTCCGATTACCTCTCCTTTATCAAAGTCCATACTTACATTGTCGAGAGCTTTTCTAGTTTTATCATATTGATATGTTAAATTATTTATTTTAAACATCTTTACTATCCCCTACTATATGAAATGTGCCGTCAAATAGTTTCATATCTAAAGCTATACTCATTTCATCATATCTTATCATCATTCTCTTAAACAGCATATTTACTAAAAGCCCAAATGAGTGATATCCATTTTTTAAATTTATATATCCAAATCTAAGCTCCTGTGAGGTTCTTATATCAGCAACCTCCTCCATGAATATAAATATAAATCTATACATAAGCATTGATATTTCCAACACTGTATCTGGCAAATGTAATTTTTTAAATATAAATATAAGCTGATTAAAAGGTGTTGTCAGCATTATAAAATATATACATGTTAAACACGATAATGCTCTAAAAAATAAGTGTATAGATGTATCTATAGATGTTTGAGAGACTCCTATATATAAACCTCCTATTTTTATGTAATGAAGTAAAACAGATTTATCACCTGAAAAATTTATCAAAATCATGATAATACTTATTACTAAAAAAGAAAATGGTATTTTTATAAAATGTATATAGTCTTTAAATTCTATCTTGGCAATTCCAACTATTGTGATACTCATACCTAATATTATCAATATAGATAATATATTGTAAGGACTAATTAATGATATTATTAAAAATAACATACCTATGCTAAATTTTACATTTGGATTAACCTTAAATAATTTATTTTTATAAGCATAATCATCTATTATCATTAATTTTATCTTCTTTCTAGAATTATTTGTCTTCTTTCATTTTTTTCTTAGTTCTAGTAACGCCTATATAATATCCAACTATTCCAGCACCTAATGCTGCTTGAGATGCAAATAGTAAGCTTTCTATTTCACCACTAGCTGGTTCAAAAAAGCTACTAAACCAAGGTTCATAATCAGGATTTATTTCTGTGATAGCAGCTTCAGCTTCACCGTCAGCTCCACCAAATTCTGCACCACTTTTTATAACTTGAGGTACGATAACTATAGCTAAAACTAATAGTAATAATATAATTGTTAGCTTAGCACTACTTCCTTTTTTTGCTTTTGCGTGAGTATCCATTATGCTAGTACCTCCTCATCTTCATTTTCTGTTATAAAGTTGTAGATTATTGTTGTCAATAATCCTTCTGCTATTGCTATAGGAACTTGTGTTATAAAGAATATTCCTAAGAATTTAACAGCAGATACTGCAAATCCACCAACTGGATCAGGGAATGCTAACCCTAATTGTAATGAAGTCAATGTATATGTGGCTAAATCTCCTATAGCTGCAGCTAAAAATACAACTACATTTCTATTTACTTTATCTTTTAATAATTTCCAAATGACATATGATACTATTGGTCCAAATATTGCCATTGAAAATGCATTTGCTCCTAAAGTTGTTATTCCACCATGAGCTAATAATAAAGCTTGGAATAATAATACTATTGTTCCTAAAACAACTGTTACACTTGGTCCAAATAATATTGAAGCAAGTCCTACACCTGTTGGATGTGAACAACTACCTGTTACTGAAGGTATCTTAAGTGCAGAAAGAACAAACACAAAAGCACCACATAAAGCTAATAATAATTTCTTCTTTGGTTGTTCTTTTACTACTTTTGTTATGTTTTTTAAGCCTATAACAAAGAATGGTATAAATAATACATACCAAATTACTGCCCATTTAACAGGCAAGAAGCCTTCCATGATATGCATAGCTCCTGAAATTGTAGGTGCTAATACTAACATGAATGCTGCTAATAAACACCACTTAATATTTGTTTTTTGTAATCTCATATCTCTACGCTCCTTAAAGTAATAATATATTTGAAATAATTCGTATTAATAAAATAAAAAACCTAACCATATTAATTCAATAGGTTAGGTAGATATTACTTAATAAGTTTTATATTATTCTTAATTAAGATATTCTCTCCAACCCCGAAGAAACTTCTCTATTATATTCTAGGCAGGTCTCCTGACTTAGTATCATCCTATCCCTCACCTTCCCATGATATTTTTTATATCACAGTGGCTATATTTGAGAGAATCGTCAACATTACAGTAGCGGGGGCTGCAGAGGAATCACACCTCTTTCCCTATTAATCAAACATTAGAACCTAAAATATATTATTTATCATTATTAATACTCACATATTGTATCTAAATACATTTACATTATAGCATAGATAAACAAATTGTGATGTTTTTTGTAATTCCATTTTGTTATTGTTTATAAATTTATAATTTTTGCAAATTACTATTACATTGTAATTAAATATACAAAAATTGTAAATTATATACCTAGATTTAATTGTAATAACTATTACATAATTTTGCAATAGTATTTTAAAATTATTTTTTATAGGAATTAATAATTCCATTTAGTTATCTATAGATAGCATTCAAAAATGCTTTAATTTGTGTAAAATTTAATTTCTTATTACTTTTTTCAAATATGTAGAAACTATATCAGAAAATCTTTGTATGTCCTTTATATATATAAAATCCTTACCGTAAATTTTCTTTTCAGCTTCTAGATCAGTTTCTTTGCCTGTGAAAACACCTAGCACCATTATGCCTCTTTTTCTAGCCTTTCTAACCTCCATAGCCGTATCATTTATACCAACTACACCTTTATAAGCAGTTTCACCTCTTATACTTCTAGAAGTATCCTTACCTATTTTTACATCATTTGGCTTTCCATCACTAAGTACGATTAGAATTTTATTTTCTTCATCACGCTCTAAAAGTCCATCACAGGTAGCTTTTATAGCCAAGCCATCTCTATTGTTTCCAGCACAATAGTATTCAAATATATCTTCACATTTTCTTACATTATCGTTATAATCTCTAAATCTTTTCAAAATAGTGTAGTCTAAGAAACTTAGAAATCCCATTACTCTATTTGGTATACCAACTAAAGTAAGCGCTGCAGAAAGTATATACGCTTGAATAGCTACCATAAATTGTTTCGAAGTTTGCGAACCACTTGAATCTAGTAGTATATCTATAACATATCTACCTTTTCCATTGTCAACATCCTTGTAAAACACCTTGTTGTTACTACTTCTTCCTATACGCCATGCTTTGTTAGCATATATAGTTCCACAATCAGAATAAACTCTATCAGAAGAGCTTTCTTCTATTAGTAATCTAGAAAAACTTTCTTTTAGCTTATTTATTTGTCTTCTAAATGTTTTTATTTTAAACTGAAACTCAAATATATTGTTGTCCTTCTGTCTAGTTACATATTTTAATTGAAACACATTTTCACAGTGAGATCTCAAAACGCCATCTGTAAAGTGAAGTCTACAGCCTTCATGTACGTTTCTACAGTGTCTTGCTTCCATTTTTCTTCTATCACTTTCACTTAAATATGATTGACCATAGTAATATTCTACTCTTTTGTATATCTTGTTAAGCATTTCTTCATCGACATATATAACTCTATTTGGTGTCGATTCTAGATCTATATCTGCTCTTTCTTCACCTATGCTGTCTACTAACATTCCACTGTTTAAATTTTTAATTTCTGTCTCGACAGTTTGTGTTTCTTGGTCGTTGTATAATTCCTCCAACATAAAGTCAGAAAATGTATCAAAATTGACTTCAACATCCTTTACATTTTCCTCTGCAAATTCTACATTTTCACTTTGGCTATCTAATATATGCTGAAAATATGTAAGATATATTTCGTCTACTCTTTTTAAAATATTCATTATATCGTCATTAGAATCGATTGAATTAATTTCTCTAAGTATTTTTCTAACTAATCTATCCATAACGGGATGTCTATCCATTTGTTGAAGTACATAGGTATATTTTAAAAGCTGTAAAATATCTTCTTTATGTATTTTTGAATAACTCTTTAAAATATCTGAATACGCCTTATTTCTGATGTCTACTACTCCAGGTCTCTCTTCTATTACCTTTTTTTCAGCGACATCATTTAATACAATTTGTATTATTGTCAGCAATATATCTTTGTTGTATCCAGATTTTATTCTATTTACTAAAAACTTTTTAACAGTTTCCCAATCGACGTATTTTCTTCTAGCACCTGCAATTATCGCGTAATACATAGACGCGTCCTTTGAGCTGTAGTCCTTTTCTGCAGAGTCTATCTCTTCGTCGTATTTTCCTGAAACTGTCCAAGCCAAATTGTTTACTCTATTGTCAAACTCATATTCGTTAAATATCCAATTTAAACCTTTTGCCATATCGATCACCCTTTTAACTAATCATTTGGGAATATGTCAGAGCTTTCCCATCCTTCAGGAATTCTAGTTCTTATAATATCTGATACCATTTCTTTTTCGTAAACATCAAAAGTCTTACCTGTAATTCCCATGTTAATTGCAAGAGTTGGTTTTAAACCTCTTTTTATAGTTTTTAGAGCTCCTATCATACCTCTTAAATCTATTGCCTTTGTTGATATTTCACCGTTTTCTGCTTTAAGCTGTAAATCTAGGAATATTCCTATGAATTGAAGTAGCTTTTCGCTATCTACTGTAGGGAATTCTCTTTTTAAAATCATCATTAATTTTTCTTCATCTACAGCTGGAATATCTATTACTAAAAATCTTGAAACTAGTGCTTCGTT
>NZ_JBJDXL010000107.1:0-6627 GCF_051866655.1 Intestinibacter sp. | reverse complement strand
TCATCTTTTACACTTGCTAAATAAAATGTACTTCCTACAACTCCAGATGTATCATTTATTTCACCTCTGTAATCGTATTCATATCCATAATCATCCATCGCTCTAGTTATTATATCTGCACCATTATCACCTTCATAAAAAGGTACTTTCACAGGCTCTATAATATATCCTAATCCTAAAGTAAATTTTTCCATACATAGAGTTACATATCCCTTAGGTGTCGCTGCGTCGACTTCTTTTGGAGATATAAACACAACCGATAATACCATTAAAAATACCATTAATATAGATGTTATTTTTTTGAAAACACTGCATTTTTTTCTCACTTAACTCACCCCTTATAATTATTTTGCTTCTTTTTTGATTATAATTTTTATATACTCAATTATCAATAAACTGGCAAAATGATTACTCTAAAATACTACTAGTTCTACTACTTTATACTACTTTTTGTAATACTTATTAAGGCTCTATCAGCCCGTACTTTTCCTTTATCCTATCTAATTTTTCAATCATAGGCTTGCTTATTACTGCTAAGAAAATAACTGTAGCAGCCGCATGTATTAAGTTAAAAGGAATACCACTTAAATATATCGGTATAACCGATTGAAGTGTTATAGTTCCCTGTGGAAATATAAGCCACGTAGCTGTATCTAATAAAAATCCGTAGATAAAAAAGGTAGAAAGCCCACCATAAACACATAGGCTTATTCTTCTCTTTTCCAATTTACCTTTTTTAAAAAGTATACCTGCAATAAATCCAATTATGCCGAAGCTAAACATCTGCCAAGGTGTCCACGGTCCTTGCGAAAAGAAAAAATTAGATACAAATCCCGTCATAGCACCCACTAAAAATCCAGCTTCAGCTCCAAAGCATACCGCTGAAATTATGACTATAGCTACAACTGGCTTAAATTGAGGAATCATAAAAAATGCTGCACGTCCTGCTACTCCTATAGCCGACAAAACTGCTATTATTATAAGCTCCCTAGCCTGTGGTTTACGATCCTCAAATACCATGAAAAATGGAACCATAGTACAGACTATTATTCCCAAGCTGACTATATAGTATTTTCTATCATTACCTAATGTTATACCTAGAAATATTATGATAGGTATAGCTACAAGTATCATAAATGAAGCCATCAATGTTCTTTTGCTTAATTTAGTATCCTTGACCGTCTTTTTTCTAGCCTTATCTCTCGTCTTTGTATAGTAATATCTACTTGATCTTTTCTTCTTTTCTTGCTTTTTCTCAGATGCCTTGTATACTTTCTTTGTATTTATTTTTGTTTTATTTTCATTTATCAATATCTCGTCGTATATTTGATCTATTAAGCTAGTGTTTGCATTTGAGCTTGGTTCGCCTTGCATAAAGTTATCACATCCTCACATGTTATTGCATTTTCAAATACCTGTCTAGTCATCCTATTTGCAACAGTAGTGTAGAAATTGTTACCACTGAAGAATTTATTAGGTGTATTTGATGTAACTATATTGCCATCAAAAAATAAAGCACATTTATGTGCAAATCTAGCACAGAACTCTATATCATGAGAGACCATAATTATAGTCACACCCCTCTTTAGTAATTCTTCTATTATATGAGCAAATTTTATCTTAAATCCAGCATCTAGACCCTTTGTAGGCTCATCTAATATTAAAAGCTTTGGTTCAAGTAATAATACCTTTGCCAGTGCTGCTCTTTGTTGTTCTCCTCCACTTAAATCATATGGATGTTGTTCTAGTAAATCTTCTATTTCAATTAATTTTGCAATTTTTTCTACCTTGTCTATTCTGTCGGCTTTTTTGATGCCTCTTCCAGATAAAATCTCCATTAAATCTTCTCTAACTGTCTTTTTGACAAATAGTGATTGTGGATCTTGTGGTAGAATTCCTAAATTATGGTCGAATAATTCCTTATTTTTATATCCTGTTATCTTCTTTCCGAAAAGCTCAATTTTACCTCTATAAGGCTTATTTATTCCACTTATTAAAGAAACAGTCGTACTCTTTCCTGTACCGTTACCGCCAACTAGACAGAAAAACTCTCCCTTTTTAACCTCAAAGCTCAAATCCTTTACGACATCCTTTCCATCCTTTTCGTACTTAAACCACACATCCTTCATTTTAACTGCTATTTCTTTATTATTTTTATCATCATTCTCTCTATTGTCTTCAATTCTGACAAATTCAGGCTTATAATTACTGTACAAAGCATCTATAAATTTTCTACCCTCTTTTACTGTAATAGGTGTTTTGTCTGTATTTAATAGAGAAGCAATTCTGACAGGTGTTGGCATCGCTTCAAACATATCTGGGTTTAATCTTTTAACCTTTGAGCCGACATTTCTAGGCTCATCATCTATAATTATTCTCCCTTCTTCCATTACGATTACTCTATCTGCCATTGGAAACACCTCTTCTAAATCGTGCTCTGAAATTATAATAGTAGTTCCCAATTCGTCATTTATCTTTTTTATAGTTTTTAAAAATTCACTACCTGCAATTGGATCTAGCTGGCTTGTAGGTTCATCTAAAATCAAAACATCTGGCTGCATAGTCATAATCGATGCTAAATTTAAAAGCTGCTTTTGTCCTCCAGATAACTCAGTTACGTTTTTCATAAACCAAGTCTGTATTCCAAAAAAGCTCGCCATTTCAGCTACTCTAAGCCTTATGGTTTTATTATCATATCCTAAGCTTTCAAGTCCAAATGCTAGTTCATGCCATACCTTATCTGTAACTATTTGATTTTCTGGACTCTGCAAAACATATCCTATCTGAGATGCTTGAGTTCTGTCATCTACATCATCTAGATTTACGCCTTTAAAATAAATCTCTCCTTCTCTCTCGCCAAAAGGAGTAAGAACAGTTTTTAAATGTCTCATAAGCGTACTCTTACCACATCCCGATTTTCCACAGATAACTACAAATTCACCTTCATTTATACTTAAATCTATTTTTTTTAGAGCCTTATTCTTCATACTTGGATATGAAAAATCTAATTGTCTAATTGTAAATGTCTCCATTTTATCTCCTCCATGACTTCCATAATTATAGGTGTAATACAAAGCAAGAAATAACAACAATATTCAAATATACTAAAAGCATTTATTTTAAGTATCTGCATATTTGGAAAGTACTGCATAGAATTTCTTCCTTGAAATGCGCCTATTATAACTATCAATGTAAAAAAACACATTGTTCCAAACGCGATTTTATCTCTATTGTCAAATCTGTAATTTGAAAAGCTAGTTCTTCCCTTTAGACCATATCCTCTAGACTTCATAGAGTCAGCCGTCTCTATAGCATTTTCAAGAGCCCAGGTTATCATTATAGATATTATTTTAATCCCATTTTTTGCCTTTCTTATTATATTTCCATTCGAAACATCTCTTCCTATACATTTTTGTGCATTAGAAATAACCTTGATCTGAGCCTTGTACTTAGGTACAAATCTAAGTACCATAGAAAAAATCAAGGACAATCCAGGAATAATTCTACCAAATAGATATATAAACTTGTCAGATGTCATAACGGCGTTGTAACAAGAAAACCAAAATATAACCGAAGTAAACATCATCGCAGAAGCCACACCGTATACTATAGATTCCAAGGTCAAAGGATTTCCCGTGCTAAAATACCCAATTATTGTTACTCCCTGATGACTAAATGCAGGATTTATTACCGCCGCAAAAACTAAAAAAGGCACCATATATAATATGTTAAATTTAAGGGCTTTTTTCCCATTTAAATACACCGAATATATAAATGACGATACAAAAGATATAATCAAAAATATAGGATGCATAAAAAACATACTAAATAATATAACTACAAAAAAATAGTAGAAATTCACCAGTGGATGATACGATTTAAATGAATTTATCAAATTTTCTCCTCCTTATTCTCCTTTTTCTATAATTATATCTCATAAAAAGCCATTACAAAGTGTAGTCTTTAGTAGTACTACTTTCTATATAAGTTCTACTACTTTAAGTCGTAAATAATACTACTTTATTACTTAAAATTAGACAAAAAAATAAAACTAAGGATAACCTTAGTTTAAAAATACATATTGTCTTTTTTTTTTAAATAAGAAATAACTTCTTTTCTACTTTTAAAACCTAATTTTGTAAAAATACTGCTTACATGTTTTTTGACAGTATTTTCTGTTATGAATAATTTTTGACCTATTTCTTTATTATTAAGCCCCTTGCCGACTAAATTTAAAATTTCATTTTCTCTAATAGTAAGTCTATCTTTTCCATTTCTATTTTCCTTTAATGATTCCTCAAATAAATCCAAATCGTAAAATTTCTTGCCTATAATAATCTTATGAATAATGTATGCAAACTCATCTCTATCTAATATGTCTACTATATAACCCTCTATACTAGATTTTATAAGTCTTTTGAATAAGTCCAATCTTTTTCTAACATCAATTACTACAATTTTAATTTGAGAATAATTTCGTTTAATTTTTTCAATATAGCTAACTATTTTTTCATAATCATTTCTCAGGTCTATAATAATCATACCGATGTCTTCGTAGTCAACTTTTCTTAAATCAAATGTCGGCTTTACGACTTTTATATCTTCAATTGTCATCTCATCGGTTAAAATGTCTTCTATTACATTTTTTATAATATCAGATTCTAAAATAGCTAATACATTCATAAGCAATTTGTCCTTTCTCGCTAATTTTGCAGCTTATTAAACTACTTGTCCTCTGAAAATATTTACCCCTACCTAACAAAAATATCAAAACAAATCTCTAAATAAAATAAATATTTTTCTAAAATTTTTATAATATCATCTACAAAATTAAGCAAACTATAAGTCTATATTTAAACCTATAATTTGCTTATTTCTTTATATATTTACTTTATCATTATTGTTATTTTATGTCAATAATTCCAATTTGTTATCGATATTACTTACTCATTGAATTGTCTCCTACATCTCTACCTAAATCACATGTATATACCCATTTTATAGAATCGCCATCCTTAAGCTTATATCTACTACAGCCGTAATTAGGAAACCATCCATTTACACTGTACATCCATCCGCTTAATTCTCCTCCATCAAATTCGTATAAATTGTTAATTCCTTCTATGTAATTACTGTTATATGCTGGGGTCATGACATATTCCATATGAATTTTATTGGCTTTAGTTTCTCTTAAAAGTACATCGAATACTGATTCATTTTTATAGAATTTGACCTTTTTAGTCTTGTATATTACACCGTCTGAAGGTATCATATCTCCTTTACCATTTGAAATAGCTACTTTTTTGTTTTCTGGCTTTAATAAAGTCTTACATGTTATAGATAAAGTACAGTATCCTCCGATCTTACTCTTATCTACTTCATTACCCTTTTCATTCCATTCTACTGGCTTTGGTTTACCTGCAGGAGTTGGATCAGTTAAATATTTATCCTTTCCATCTTGGTTAGGAGTACCTGTCGATGTATCTATTCCAAGCTGTTGTTTTACTTTTTCACTTGCTTCAGCTAATTCTTCTCTTTTACTAGAGCTACTTGACGAATCGTCATCAGCATCTATTGCAGCCTGTTTAGGGTCACTACCTACTATATAAAATTCACCTGCTCTATCTTTTATACTAAAATTGAAAGTCGTTCCCTCTGAAGTTTCAACAGTAGCACTAGTTATTTTTTTAAGCTTATTATTTTCAACTTGATAAATGTCAGCCGCTGTACAGCCTAAGTCGTCTTTATATATAATAGATAAGGCTGTCTTTGAATCTAGACTAGTATCTTCTGCAAATTTAAATCCGTAGACCTTATCTGAATTTGATTCCTTTTTTACTAAATCAATATCTGTACTAGCCGATTCTACTTTTAAATTTAGATCTCTTGGAGAACTTATATCTGTTCCCATAAACATCCATTGATATGTAAATTCTTTATTTTCCCCATTGAATAATTTCATATCACCGCTGTCTTTTAGCTCTTTAAAAATCTCTTCTGATACTATCCCATTTTCTGGAATTGTGCTGTTATCAGTAGAAGATTTAGTATCTTCTTTAACTGTTATACTGCTACATCCAACGACAGATAGAGCTAGTAAAAAACACATAATAAGTGATATTGCTTTTCTCATTATTTTCTTCAATCTAACTCACCCCTTATTTTACTTCTATCATTAAATTTTTACTTTTCATAGTATTTTTAAATGTAGAAAGACTGCTATTATCTGTATCTCCATTTACTGTTGCAAATACTGCATCGGCTATATTTAAATGGAGTATATCCTTTGCTTTTGCAGCATCTTTTAATTTAAATTTTAAATTTAAAACTGTATCTCTAGTTTCCTTTTCAAATCCAGATTTGTAGTATGAATTTTTGCCACCTGATTTATCTAGGTAAATTGCATTTACAACTCCAGATTCATTAGTCGCATCTACATCTACATTCCATGCAGGCACCTGATTGCTAAAATCCTGCATTGTTCCTTTATCGATTCCCGTAAACTCTAGTTTTTCCTTATCAAATTCTATACTTATACTAGTTGAAGGGTAAACGCCTGAAGGTAGATATGATAATTTTACTGGAATTATTATTATAATTAAGATTTACAAATCTCATCTTATTAAT
>NZ_JBJDXL010000106.1:0-6651 GCF_051866655.1 Intestinibacter sp. | reverse complement strand
TCCTGATAGCGTGACAAGTATTGGAGATGGTGCATTTGAAGGCTGTACAAGCCTTTCAAACATAACAATTCCTGATAGCGTGACAAGTATTGGAGATGGTGCATTTGAAGGCTGTACAAGCCTTAAAGTATAATTACAAAAAAAGAAAGGCAGCTGAATAAGTTAGCTTTTCTTTTTTTTTATTTTTGGCGATATTTGGCTAGGCGAACATATCAATAATTTGTACACTCGAAAGGAGGATATTGTATGCTTAAAGTTAGAGAGTATATGAAAAATGTCGGTAAGTCTATCACATATGCAGCATCAGATGTGTTAAGTGAACATTATGAAACTCTAAATGATTTTAAGAATACTAATAGAGAAGTATTTAAAGAAGCTTATATTGCTGTTAAAGATTATAAATCGACTTTTGCTAGAGTAAAAACTCAAATTGTTAAAAGTGATATCTATACAGCAGCTAATCTTGGAATAAATAATATTATTAGTGATATTAAAACTGGTAAATTTTATAATAAAGAAAGAGAAAATGAATACGCCAGTACTTACGGCGGTAGCTTAATGGACGATAGTGAATGGGATATGGATAGCTCCGACTTTGACTGGGATAATAAATCCGATGTCAGTGAAGGAGAAAAAATCATTGCTACTGCTATTAAGAAGAATAATAAAATGTCTACTATTATGATGGCGGATGCAATGACTCAAGGTCATAAAGCTATTATCGATTCTTCTAGAGAAAATACTACATTACTTTATGTACAACAAGAAAAGTTATATAATAAAGTAGGGGGAAGTCTTGATAATATTACATCTATATTAAAAAACAATGCTGAAAATAATGCTAAAGCTCAAAATCAGCATATGAAGAATACTGCTACATTCTTCACTAATATGGAAAAGAAAACAGATAAAATCGTTGCTCAATTAGACGAAATGATTCAAATGCAACGTAATTTATATAAGAGAGAAGAAGAAAAAGAAAAGGAAAGAAAGAAAAATACTGTTACAGATATTTCTCCTGGAGGAATTCCTAATCTTAAAGAATATAAAAATGCTATTAAGAAAAATATTCAAGATACCATTTCAGAAATTACTGGTGGTGCTGGATCAATGGGAGATGCTCTTGGTGGTGCTAATTTCTTTGCTATGATGACATCTAATACATTGGGTGAAGTATTAAAATGGGGAATGAATAAAGCTATTGGTAAAGATTTTAAGAAAGCATCTAAAGATTTCGATAATTCTCTTAAAGGATATTTTTCTACATTAATGGCTAAAGCCAATAATGCTAAATTTAATAGTGAAGATGGAGTTGCTAAATTTCTTGGATCTATTTTTGGACTTAAGATAGATAAAGAAGCAAGTGCTCTTGATACAAGCAAATATAATAGAGGTCCTATTCCATTTGATGGTATTACTAAAAAATCTATTACTGAAGTTATCCCATATTATCTTCGTAAGATGACTTCTATTCTTACGGGTGATGATGAAGAAATATTTGATTATAAAACAGGAAAATGGAGAACAGTACGTTCTGTACAAAAACAGCATGATGATTGGAAAAATGCTGGAGCCAAAAATTCTATGGCTGGATTGAATTCTCTCATTAGTGATGCCCTTGGTAGAAATACAAATCAATTAATGAGTAAATTCAGAGATCAAAAAAGATTTAAAGAAAACTATGATAAATTAGCAGAAGCTTTATATAAAACTAATGGAGATTTGAATGTATTAAATAAAGGATGGGATTATGGTATTGATACAGAATTCTTGGATGCTATTAAAACTATCCTTCAAGATACTCAATATTATTATGATACTGCTGATGATAGAGTTAAAAAAGATAAGGATGGAAACCCAGTCAAAACACCTTTTAGAAGCGGAAGTAAAACAAATAGTAGAGGAACTTATATTCCCGGTAAAGTTGTTGGTATAAATAGAAGTAAAGGTGCTAATGGTGTTAGAACTGGTATTAATAGTAGATCAGTAATAGCAAATCTTGCTAGAAATATCATAGAAACTAAATCTCAACGTGCTGATCAAATGAGATCTATGGAAAAGGATGCTGATCTTATTGAGAGAATACTTTATAGTGAAGGTATTGTTATAGATCCTGATAGTAAAAATAATCCGAGTATCAGAACTAAGCATGGGGATTATAATGTAGAAAGAGCATTTAATTCACCATTAGCTCAAGCTATGAAATTTGTTCAAGATGAACATGGTAATACACTATTTAAATATCTCCAATATATTAAGAGAGATTTAACTGCTCTTAGAGTTTCTGGATTAGGATTACTTGGAATCACAGGAAATAAACCTATTGTTAGTGATAATGAAATGAATTTTGAAAAAGGAGAATCTAAGAGAGACAGTGCTCAAGTAGAATCTTATCTTAAACATGGCGGAGAGAATTTTTATAAGAATCAAAAGAATGAAACTAAAGAAGAAGAAGCATATGATAAAAAATATGAAAATGCATTAGAAAAATGGAAAAATGAAAAGAAAGGTATTAAACCTAGAGAAATTAAAGAATTTAGCGATATTACTAAATTCCTTAATGATAGAGAAGAAGAATTACAAAAAGATGCTAAAAAAGAGCTTAAAGATAAAAAAGATATTTATGATATAATGGTTGATTGGAACTTCCTTAAAAAAGATGAAGCTGATAAATTTAAGCAAATATTATATAATAAAGATAAAACAATGAAGCAAAACCTTAGTGAAAGAAAAGGTATGGAAAAAGTAGCACTGCTTACCAATTATGCTACTAAATTAGTTCAAAAACCATGGGAAGCTGCTACTGATGCAGTAGTTAGTTTAGATAAATGGATAAGTGATTTATTCTTTGGTAAGGCTTTAAGAAAAACCAAAGAGGACGAAGAAGATGAAGAAAAAGGTCTTCTCGCTTCAATGAAAGATCATATCAAAGATGGATTTACAAATATTATTGATTCTCTATCAGATAAAGTTGGAGAATGGATGGAAAAATTCAATGATAAAGTAAAAGATAAATTATCTCCAGCATGGAAATGGTTATTTGGAGAAAAAGCTGATTCTGAAACACCAAGAAGTGGTGGTCTAGTTGGTGGGTTCATTGGTCATTTTGAAACTGCTTTAAAGAAGAATGCCGAAGATATAAAACAATGGACTCTCGAAGAAGCAAGAAAAGCCAAAGAAGCTGTTACTGGTAAAAAAGATGAAGATGAGGATTCATCTACATCATCTTCTAATATAACTAATTCTATTATCGAAGAAGTTTTAACTACTAAAAATAAAAAACAATTAATAAATTTACTTGTAGTTGAATCTAAAATTTTTAAAAATACCAGAGAATTTGATAAATACTATAAATATTGTAAAGATAATAATTTCTCATATAGAGATGCTATTGATGTTGATAATATTAATATATATTTATTAAAAAATAAATCTAAAAAAGTAATTGATTCATCTGTTGGAAATAATATAGTATCTGGATCAAATTCATTAACAGAAAATAAATTTGGTCGTAAGATGAAAGATGTTAATTTCGAAGATATTGATTCAGTTAAAGACTTTTTAAGAAAATCATATTTTTCTGGAAATAGTAAAGATATAGATGAATATATTGAATGGGCTGAAAAGAATATAGGTTTAGATGATTTATATAGAATATGCCTAGAAAATAATATCAATGAATTTAAAAGAATTAAAGCCAAAAATTCTAATATTAATAAAACTCATCAATATATTGAAAAAGTAAATAATAAATTTTCACAAAATCCACACCTTCGATCATTACAAGAAGAATATCAAAATGCCGAAGGTTTAACTGCTGCAGAGCGATTTGCAAATGCTAAGAATAAATTAAAAGAATCAGAAAAAGAAGCTACTCAAGAAAATACAGATGTTTTAAAAAGGATATTATCTCCTATTGAAAAAATTGTATCTCCAATTGAAGATATATCTACCTATTTAAAAGCAATAGCTGATAAATTAGGTGCTGTACCAATTATAAATGGATTATATAGACCAAATTACAAATCAAATGGAATTCAACAAACTGCTCGTGGTGGTATTAATAAAACTGGTAGGGCATTTCCATCAGTTGTATCTTCTGGCGAAATTATTAATGGTAATGTAGTTCCTCCTGGAGGACCTTATATTACTACAATTCCTAAAGATGGTGTTGTTATTAACCCTGCTGATGAAAATACTATTAATCGTCAAGCTAGAGAAGAAAAAAGTTTCTTTAATAAACTTCGTTTTAATGCTAAAGCTAATGATAAATTATCAGAAGTATCTATAGTAGATAAAATGAAAGATGAAAAGAATCAAGAATTTGCTGCAGATGTTATTGCCAAAGGCGGTATAGGATTTGCTGCAGGTTTATTATTAGGACATCCTTTACTTGCTGCTGGAGTTGGTATTGCTAGTGGATTTAGTAAGAAAACTAATACATTTGCTAATGCTATATTTGGTACTGCTAGTGGTGTAGATGAAAATGGAAATCCTGTTCGTCAAGATGATGGATTACTTAGTAAAGAAGTACAAAAGGCTATTCCTGATATTAAGAAATTTGGATTAGGAGGAGCTATTGCTGGATTAATTACACCATTTGGTCCAGTAGGTGGATTATTGATTGGATCAGCATTAGGATTTGCGAAGAATAATAGTTTAGTTAAAGACACTTTATTCGGTCCTGATGGAGTATTTGAAAAAGAAAAAACTGATAAATTAAAGAAAGCTTTACCTAATATTGGTATTGGTGCTGCAGCCGGAGCATTACTTGGTCCATTTGGTCTTGTAGGTAATGCTATACTTGGAGCAACAGCTGGTTATGTAACTTCAATGGATAAATTTAAAGCAGCTATATTTGGTAAAGATGTCAAGAGAATTGATAAAGATGGTAAAGAAATTACTGTTAAAGAAGGAGGACTTATTGGTGCTATCAAGAAGGGTGCTGAACCTCTTAAAAACTTCGGTAGAACTATAGTAGAAGGACTCACAGATACTATATTTGGTAAGAAAATTGATACTGGTAAAACAGATGAAAATGGAGATCCTATAATGAAACGTAAAGGTGGTATATTTGGTATGGTTAAAGACCAAATTATCACTCCTATTGCAGAAGGAATGAAACCAATTTTACAAGAAACAAAAATAATGTTTAAGAAAACTATTGGTTCTATTCCAGGTATGGTTAAAAAGCATATTATTGATAAACCTGGAGCTCATCTCGGAGATAGATTAAGTGGAGTTGGAAGTAAAATTGCTAAAGCTGGTATTAATTTAGGTAAAGGTGCTTTATGGATCGGAGCGACACCATTAATGCTTGGAGCTCAAAGTATCAAAGGTATTGGTGCTGGATTAAGAAGAAAACAAATTCGTCGTGGTCAAGCTGATGATATGACTGCTGAAGAAAGATTAGCTTATCGTAATTCAAGTAATTTTATGCTTGAAGGAGGAGATAATTATTATGATACCGATGTAGCTTTAGCAGAAATGAGCAAAAATTTAAATATAGAAGAATTAGAAAATCTCAGAAGTGATTTATTATATGCTAGTAAAGGTAAAGAAGCAAAGGAAGATGAAGATCTACTTGTTAGGAAAAATTATGATAAAGAATTAACTAAATATATTAGTGGTAAAGATGCTCATAAAATCATGAAAAAATTAAATAATAAAAACAAGTCCACTAATTATGATGAAATTGAAAGAATGATCAGGGGGCATCTAAAAGGAATTGATGGAGAAGAATTAAATCATGAACAAAAGACAAAATTAATTGACGAATTAAATGAAGTGAAAAAAAGACGTTCTAAAATTTCTACAAAATATAAAGACTATGAAGAAAAAGGTGTCGATATTAATTATGAAACTTTAGAGAAATACGGTCTTAAAGTTAATACTAATGATAAAAAATCTTTAGATAAAATGGTATCTTATTTGAATACAGAAATTACTCATAAATATGCTAACGACCCAGCAGAATCACCTTTAGAACGTAACACATCTGAGATTATTAAATTAACTGATGCTATTGCAGAAAATAGTAAAATAGTTTCAGATAATAATAAATTAATTACTGGAGGTAAAGTAGAAGAGATTAGACAAAAATATGGATTATCCGAAGAAGATTTGGAAGATTTAGTATCTACACCAGAAGAATTAATAGAAAAATTAAAAGAAAAAGGCGTAGATATTAATGAATTTAATAAAAAAATGGATAAATTTATTAAAGAGAAAAATTACTCTGAAGAAGATATGAAAAATCTTGGAATAGGAATTAAAATAAATGAAAATGGAGAACCTGAATTAATAGAAATTTCAAAAGAAGATATGGATATTTTTACCAATGAATTAGCTAAAAATAAAGGAGGTATATTTAGTAACTTAGCTGAAAAGAGTCAAAATATATTAGATGAAAATAGATCTAATATGAAAACTTTTAAAGAAGGACTTAGTAAAAATGCAAGAAAAGAACTTATAGAGAAAAATAGAGCTAGATCTAAAGCACTTAAAGCTAAATATAATGTTGTTGATTATGAAAAGGATCTAAAAGAAAAATATGATAATAGTGATGAAGAAACCGCTAAGGAAAGATTAGAAAATGCAAGAAAAGAAATTGATGAAATTAATGATCCATTTAAGAGAATTTCTAAAAGA
>NZ_JBJDXL010000105.1:0-1547 GCF_051866655.1 Intestinibacter sp. | reverse complement strand
CAGGTAGAGCTGATTTAGTAGAGCTTATATCTTATAGATTGACTTCACCTGGAATAGGTAAGGAATGTGGACTTACTTTTGGAACTACAAGAAACGTACTTCAAGGGTTCTTCATGGCTCCATATGTTACATCTCAAGCTGTAATGGGTGCTATATTCTGTGCTAGAGCTTTTGAAAAATTAGGATACGAAGTACTTCCTAAATACGACGATTTAAGAAGCGACATAATACAAGTTGTAAAGCTTCACAACGCTGATGAAGTAATAAGCTTCTGCCAAGGAGTACAAGCAGCAGCGCCAGTAGACTCTTATGTAAAACCAGTTCCATGGGCGATGCCAGGATACGAAGACGAGGTAATAATGGCGGCAGGTGCATTTGTTCAAGGCTCTTCAATAGAGCTTAGTGCAGACGCTCCAATTAGACCACCATATAACGTATACTTCCAAGGAGGACTTACTTTTGACCACTCAAAAATGGGAACTCTAAAGGCTATTCAAGCTATAAAGAAATTAAACAATAAATAAAAATAATTTGCTCTTATTATGATAATAATAAATAAAAACTATTATTATATAATAGGAGCATTTTTTTGTTAATTTTTTAGTTTTAATTGTAGTATAATAATTATAATTGCTAAGTAAATTTATTTTTGGAGGGTTTTAAGGATTCATGAATATTACTATTTTTTTAGGAGCAGGAGCTTCTGCAGCAGAAAATTTACCTATACAAAATGAATTGTTTTCACATTATTTTAAATATATACTGCCAAAGGATAAAGATAAAAAGATGAATAGAGAATTGGCTAAGTTTTTTAAAGATTTATTTTTTATAGATGTAATAAATGACGATATAGATAATATTAATTTTCCGACCTTTGAAGAGGTTTTAGGAGTACTCGATTTAGCAGAGCAAAAAAGAGAATCATTTAAGCATTACAAAACAGAAAGCTACAACGACAGCAATAATACCAGCATATCGTATATAAGACAATGCTTGATAATGTTGACTGCCTATACTTTAAATAATGCAAATAGCTCTAGCAATAATTATCACGAGATGCTTGTCTCTAACTTAGTAAAGGAGGGTCTAATTTACGATACTAACTTTATAAGCGCAAATTACGATATACATATAGATAATGCTATTGGAAGCTTGTATGACGAAAAAAATTTACCGATAATGTTAAATTATGGTATAGATTTTGCAAATTTTAATTTCAGCAAAAATTCGTGGAAGAGACCAGAGGGACAAATGGTAAATCTATATAAAATTCACGGCTCATTAAACTGGCTCTACTGTCCTATATGCAACAGTATAACTCTAACACCGTATGAAGGAGGCGTAATGAGGATAATAGAGCATATCAAACAGTCAGAATGTCTAAACTGTGGTGAATTGACTGTTCCAATAATAGTGCCACCGACTTACTTTAAAAATATGTCGAATGTATTTTTAAGCACTGTTTGGAATAAATCAGAAAAAGCGCTTAGAGACAGCGATGTTTTAATCTTTTGCGGGTATTCATTTCCAGAAGCAGATATGCATAT
>NZ_JBJDXL010000104.1:0-1550 GCF_051866655.1 Intestinibacter sp. | reverse complement strand
GATTTAAAAAAATGTGCGAAAAGGATATTTTGAAGCGAATAACTATTAAGCATCGTGGTACATATTCTTATTTTGCATTTTCTAAAAACTACGATCTTTTGGTGAATTATAAGGTGAATTATGCCAGTAACCAAGAGAATCACGAAAAATACGAGGAGCCGATTAGCGATATCGATTATCCAGATGAAATAGTCGATATGATTTACGATGAGGATCGTCTAGATGACGGTGTTGATAATCGCGCGGAAAATTCTTATGAAGAAAATTACATATATGAGCTTAGGGATATTAGAGGGCGAGAAGTCGAGGATGCCTCTACGCCGTTTGATATGTTTTTAGCAGAGGATGAGGAAATAAATAAAGAGCCAGTCAAAGAACAAGTCGTTGAAAAACAAGCCGTAGAAAATAACAAATCAATAGAAGTAGCAGATTTGCGACCAAAGATAATTGACCAAAAACCGAGGGTGATTGATGAAAAACCGAAGATAATTGACCAAAAACCGGAACAAATAATAAATCTACTATATAAATCTACTAAAATAAAAAACATCTCCGTCGAAACTCTTGATGAGTATCGACTAGGGGAGATTTTGTATCAAAATATTTTGTTCAATAATCCTCGTGCGAAAAAACCTAATTTCAAGAAATGGGCAAAGACGTTTGGCTTGATGATTAGGGTTGACAACAGGAGTGCTGAGGAAATTGCGGATATGATTAGATGGGTTCATATGCCTAATAATTTTTGGAATTCTGTCGTACTATGTCCAAATAGCTTGAGAAAATACTACGATAGGCTGGTTTTGAAGCGAAAATTGGAGGATCCTGTGTTTGCTAGAAGGGTTAATTTTGCCAATTTACAAAATGTAGGCTGCAGTAGTTTAGGGTATAAGGCTTTCGACTGAGTGTAGATTAGTGGTCTTGTCTTGCAATTAAATTTATATCGGAAGGGGAGGAGAAACTATGCAAGATTTATACAACTTATCTGCAGAACAGAGTATTTTAGGTGCGATTTTAATCGATTCGAAGGTCATACTTGAGGGCAATCAGGTGAATTTATCGGCACAGGATTTTTATGCAAATGAGCACCAGATAATATACAAGGCTATGAATAAAATTTTCACTGAAAATACCGAGGTCGACCTTGTTACGCTTCAAAACGAGCTCAAAAATATCGGCAAAATGGATCAAATCGGTGGGATGGCGTATATTTCTAGCTTGGTGACTGCTGTGCCGACTAGCAGCAATGCCATTTACTACATAAAGATAGTCAAGGAGCTTTCGATGAAGCGAAATGTTTCGACTATGATGCGCTATACGGATGAAAATCTCAAGGCGCTTCCTCAGTCAGAGCTGTTGAAGTTCGTCGAGCGCTTGAAAACGACTATACTTGAATCGGGAAATGTAGAGGATTGGTATATTGAGGCTGCGGAAATTCCGATGGAGACAGAGACGCCTGGAACTATTCAGACCGGATTTGATTTTATAGATTTGGTGACAGGTGGAGGGCTTAATTACGGGACTTTGACGATTTTGACGGGCGAGCCTTCTTC
>NZ_JBJDXL010000103.1:0-1551 GCF_051866655.1 Intestinibacter sp. | reverse complement strand
GATATAGAACGAAGATAGAGAGGAATTTTATACAGTATGAAGAAAAACACTACAAGAAATATGATTTTTTGCGCCCTATTTACTGCTTTGATAGTGGTGGGGACTTTTATAAAAATTCCGATACCAGTTGTGCCGTTTACTCTGCAATTTCTGTTTACGATGCTTGCTGGCTTACTGTTAGGTGGAAAATTGGGGGCGATAAGTGTGGCATGCTATACTGTGCTAGGGCTGATTGGAGTGCCGGTGTTTGCTGAAGGTGGAGGAATTTGGTATATATTTAAACCGAGCTTTGGATATATTATAGGCTTTATAGTTGCGAGCTATGTTACAGGAAAAATGGTCGAATCTAGAGATGAGCCTACTTTGGTGTGGATTTTGATCTCGAACTTTGTAGGGCTAGCTATAGTTTATGGAATGGGAATGGTTTACTACTATATTATAGGAAATTATGTAATCAATGCTCCTATTGGTATATGGCCGTTGTTTTTGTATTGCTTTTTGCTTGCTGTTCCGGGAGATATCTGCCTTTGTTTTGTGGCGGCAGTTTTAGCGAAACGAATTAAGCCATTGTTGAAGAGAAGTGAGGTGGCATAGATGAGTAAGAAAATATTTATAACAGGAACAGGTACAGATGTTGGAAAGACTTATATTACAGGGCTGATTTTGAAAAAATTAAACGAAAATGGTCTAAATCCAGCTTATTATAAGGCAGCTATGAGCGGAAATGAAAAAGATTTAGAGGGAAGACTTATCCCTGGAGACGCTGTTAGTGTCAAGGAAATATCTAAAATTGAACAACCGCTTGACGAAATGTGCCCTTATATTTACGAAAATGCAGTTTCTCCTCATCTAGCGTCTAGGATTGAGGGTAACCATGTAAAGCTCGATGTGGTTGAAAAAGGTTTTAATCAAGTGTGTGAAAAATACGACTACATAACTATGGAGGGCAGCGGCGGTATAGTATGCCCGATATGCTTTGATCAGGAGAAAATTCAGCTTGAGGATATAGTTAAAAAATTAAATCTTGCTTGCTTGATTGTGGCAGATGCAGGACTTGGCACAATTAACGATGTTGTTTTGACTGTAGAGTATATGCGTGCGAGAAATATAGATATAAAAGGTATTATATTCAACCATTTTCACAAGGGAAATGTGATGGAGGAGGACAACCTTCGTATGTGCGAGTATATGACTGGAATCGAGGTTGTCGCTTGTGTTGAGGATGATAGCGAGGATTTAGACATTGACGTTGAACGTTTGATTTCGATGTATGAGGATTAGAATTTAAGGAGGACTTAGTTATGATATGGTATCCCTATCAACAGATGAAAAAGATGAAGGATCCCTACAAAATTATAGATGCAGAGGGAGTTTATATTTATACAGAAGACAAAAAGCTTATAGATTCTGTGTCTTCGTGGTGGAGTGTGATACACGGCTACAAGCATCCTGTGTTAAACGAGGCGATTAAAGGACAGGTCGATAAATTTGTCCATGTAATGCTCGGCGGACTTACACATGATCCTGTGCAAAAATTGTCAGACAAGCTAG
>NZ_JBJDXL010000102.1:0-6697 GCF_051866655.1 Intestinibacter sp. | reverse complement strand
TTATAAGTAAGTTATAGTGTGTTGATAATTTAAAATTTCATTTAACTTATCTTCATCTAGTAATTTTCTTTCTAATACAATTTCTCTGACCTTCTTAGGATCCTCGTTGCTTTCTGATATAATCTGAGTTGCCATATCGTATCCTATATAAGGAACTAAAGCAGTCGCAAGTAAGACAATTGAATTATCTAAATGATTTTTGCAATTTTTTTCATTTGCAGTTAGAGTATTTATGCATTTAGTTCTAAATATTTTTAGAGTTTCTGTAAGCAAAGTCAAGCTCTCAAGAAGGCTTTCTGTAATTAATGGCATAAATGCATTTAATTCAAAGTTGCCGTTTGCAGCACACATGCTGATTGCGCTGTCGTTTGCCATGACCTTTATTGCAACTTGAGTCACCATTTCTGGGATGACAGGGTTGACTTTACCTGGCATAATTGTGCTTCCTGCCTGCATATCGCTTAGTTTGATTTCTCCAAATGGTTTTGAGTTCATTATGCGGAGATCAGTTGCTATTTTCATAATATTTACAGCCAATGCCTTTAAAAGTCCTGAAACCTCTACAAATACATCGTTGTTTTGTGTTAAATCTATAGGATATTCAGCCTTTGCAAGGCCTATACCTGTCAGATCTCTTATTATTTCGATAACTCTAAATGTGTACATTTTATTCGCATTACTACCTGTACCGATAGCAGTACCACCTAAATTTATCTGTCTAAGTCTCTCTTCAACCTTGTAAATTCTCCATCTATCTCTTGCAATTGCTTGTGCATAGGCACCGAACTCTTGTCCTAGAGTAATAGGTAGAGCGTCCATCATTTCAGTTCTTCCAAGCTTTACTATAAATTCAAATTCATTTTCCTTGCGTTGTAAAGCTTCTTGTAATTTACTACATTCGTCGCTTAAGGCTCTGACTAAATTTATAGAAGCGATTCTAAGTGCAGTAGGGTATACATCGTTTGTAGATTGTCCCATATTTACGTGATCTAGGGGATGTATGTAGTCGTAGTCACCAGGTTCTCTTCCTAAAATTTTTAGGGCTAAGTTCGCTATGACCTCGTTTACATTCATATTAGTCGAAGTTCCAGCACCACCTTGGAGTGCATTTGTGACGAAATTGTCGTCGTATTTTCCAGATAATATTAAATTACAGGCTTCTACTATTGCATTTGCCCTTTCCTTATCTAGAGCCTTTACCTTTTCGTTTGCCATTGCTGCGGCTTTTTTAACTGTTACGATTGAGTAAATGAGTTCTTTTCTGACTTTTGAGTCGCTTATTTTGAAATTTTCAAGTGCGCGTGCTGTTTGAATTCCGTAAAGAGCGTCTTGATCTATTGCTACTTTTCCTAATTTATCTTTTTCTATTCTCTTTGCTGTTTTGTTGTCATCAGTCATAAAACCACTCCTATTCTTCTTCTAACAAATACGCTATATGAGGAAATGCTTCTACAGTTCTATGTAGAATTCCTTGAATATAAGCGATTAAAATACCGTAGTTAGTTATAGGAATATTTTGATCCTGTGCACATTTTATTCTATATTTCATCTCTCTAGCATTTAGAGTACATCCACCACAGTGAACTATCATCTTGTATTTTGATAGGTCAGATGGAAATTCTGTACCGCTTGAGAATTCGAAGTTTAGTCGTTTACCACAGTGTTGCATTATCCATCTAGGAATTTTAACGCGGCCTATATCGTCACATTGTCTGTGGTGAGTACATCCTTCAGACATTAAAATTGTATCTCCATCTTCTAGAGTTTCTATAGCTTTTGCGCCTTTTACGGTTTCTTCTAGATCGCCTTTATAGCGGGCGAATAATATTGAGAATGAAGTAAGTAGTATATCCTTAGGAGTATCAGCAGATACCTTTGCGAATACTTGAGAGTCAGTTATTACTAGCTTTGGTTTTTTGCCTAAATTAGCAAGAGTGTCTCTAAGCTCGTATTCTTTGACTACTATTGCAGTTGCATCTGCTTCAAGTATATCTCTTATAGTTTGTTGTTGAGGTAGGATTAATCTTCCCTTTGGTGCAGCCTTGTCTATAGGAACTACAAGCACTACAAAGTCAGAAGGATCTAGTAAATCGCCGACGATTTGGAATTTTGATTCATCTGTAGGAGCTTGTTTTGCTATTAATTCCTTTAGCTCATATATATTTTCTCCAGTTACAGAGCTTACCCATATAGTATTAGGAGAATCTTCTATATCTAAATCTAGTCCTTTATCTTTTACTAAATCTAATTTATTCATCACAATTATATATGGAATTTTCTTTTCTTTAAATCTTTCTATTAAAGCGTTGTCCTCAGGAGTAGCACCTATAGTACCATCTATAACTAGTATAGCTATATCTGTCTTATTTAAAACCTGATAGCTCTTTTGAACACGCATCTTTCCAAGCTCTCCGACATCGTCAAGCCCTGGAGTATCTATTATAATAACTGGTCCTAAAGGTAATAGTTCCATTGCCTTTGAAACTGGGTCAGTTGTTGTACCTTTGACATCTGATACTATTGCTAAATTTTGGTCTGTTATTGCATTTATTACACTTGATTTACCAGCATTACGTTTTCCAAATATACCTATGTGAACACGTTCTGCAGAAGGTGTAGAGTTTAAACTCATTGAAATTCCCCCCTTAAAATAAGATGACCTTGCAAAAAAGCAAGGTAAATTTACAAATTAAAATAATATTTTGTACCTTGACTTTTTCTTCGGATTTTATCCTTTGAATCAGTTTGGTTTATATAATCAGCTATAAACAAGAAATTCTCATCTATAACTCAATAAAGTAATTATATCACAGTGAGTTTTTAATTATCAATAAATGGAAAAATTAATATAAAAAGTATAATTTCAATGTGCGCTAATAAGTTGAATCTGTTGATAATTATTGCATTTATGAATTATACTGTTATTAAGTGAAAAATCTTTTGGGGGTATTTGAGCATGAATACTGAAAGAAAAGGTATATTGAAATTATGTGGTGTATATTTAGATAAATTGTATAAAAGCAAAAGAGAATTTGATTTCGATGATTTTCAAATGCAAAATGGTCAAAGATTCAATTTATCTAGATATATTGTTTTATACTATTTCAAAAAAATTATGGAGAGTCAGTTGGGATTAAAAATAAAAGATTGTTCAATAGATGAGATTGATAAGAAAATAATTGAAGTAAATAATGAAATAGATGCCTATTTAATAAAAAAATACCGAAAAAATAAGTTAGTTGAAAACGTAAAAAATATACCTATAAACAGTAAAAATATAGATTTTATAATACCTAAAAATAAAAAATCTATATTCTATAAATTCACGAAAAACAATCAAAAGCTCTGTCTAGAGGATGCAGAAAATATTGTATTTAAAGATAAAAATTATTTTAGAAGATATATTGAATTAAATACAGATAAAAATTTAGAGAAATTTGATTTAATAAGTAAATTGCCACTGAATATTTTAGTAGGTAATTTAAAATCGTTGTTAAGCAGTTTAAAATCAAATACAATCGAGGAATTAAATCGAAAAAGCAATAAATCAAATACAGAGGATATGTTTGACAAAACGAGCGATTTAAATCTATTTATAAATAGATACATCAAAGAGCATTTTGAGCTAGAGCTAGAAAAGTATATATTAAATGAAAAAATAAAATTAATCGAATTGGAAATAGAAGAGTTGCAGCTTTTAAATATTGAAAAATTAAATGATTTGATTAAGTCAAAGGAATACATTTTAGAAATAATTAAAGATTTGATGTGTGATTTAGTCTTTGATGATTATAGATTTAAGGATAAAATAGATAGCTCGATAGAAAAAAATATATACAAGATATACGAAAATCTACCATATAGCTTGGACTTAGAACAGGTTGTAGATTTAATTGGTGAAGATTTATTTGTAGATTTAATCTACAATACAATTAGTACAGTTTATCGAGAAATAAAATGATATGGTGAAAATATGATAAATAATCAAAAAATTACATTATGTGAAAAAAATAAAATAAGATTTGAATGGAAATGGAATTGTAATAAGGGGGAGATGAATGTCTATCTAGAAAACCTCAGAAATAACGACCTTGAATATTTAGATAAAATCGTCAAAAGACAGGATATTCAAAACAAGTGCGATTATCAAGTGTATATGAGAGGAATTTATAGAATAGTAGCTTTTCCAGTGGTAAATGGTGTAGAAGATAAGGCTTTTTCATTTAATACGAATTACATATATATAGGTACAAAGAATATTTTAGAGTATTGTTTTGGCGAAGAGAGTGAATTTAACTGCAAGTATATTTATATAAAAAGATTGGACTCTATTATACTAAAGGAAATTGCCTATATATACTCTGCAAAGGATGATATTAAAATTCCGTTTACAAGTGATTTGAAGCAGGGTGAAAAGTATTATGTAGCTGATTTCGAAGGTGTAAAAATACAATTAGAGGAGCCGTACAATTTAGGTGTAGATATTAGATTAGTTTAAAAAAATTACAATAGAAAAAATTAATTTTAAAGAAGGTTTTGATTATGGATGAAAATTTAAATAAAAAATTACTTATTATGTCTGAGTGGATTTACAACGTTGTAAATCCAAATACACTCAACAAGGATTTACTTGATAAAATGATAAAAACTATAGAAAAACAATTAGATAACGATATGTTTAACTCTTACCTTAAACATATTTTATCGAAGGAAGAAAATATATCTCTCGAATATATTTCACCAGAGAGTGATTTATACGAGCTAATGCTTTTCGAAGATATATTGAGCGTTGATTACAAGGATAAATACAATATAAATGTCGATTTAGATGTCGACTATATAGGAAATTGGTGGAGAGAAAATATCTTGCCTATATTTAAATCTAAATACAGCCAAGATCAATTACAGGATAAATTAGAGTTAGAAATTAAGAAAAATGAAATTCTAGATTTTAGAGGAGAGAACTTCAATAAATTTAAAAATAAAATAATAGAAGAGATAAATAAAGAAATTCCAGACAAAAAAAATGAAGCGAATTTTGAAGTCGACGAAAAAAAATTTTTAGAAAAGAGAATTAATGCTTCAGAACCTAAAAATATATCTGAATTGGAGCAGGTTTTCGGCGATATAGAATTGAAATACGATAGCAATAAGGAAATACTAAAAAATTACTATAGTGGAATAATGATGCAGATATTAGAAAACAAAGACGAAAAATCCACATTAGATCAATTAGAAAAATTTATAAATAAGAACAAGGAGTTTTTAGATGAGGATCTCCATGTCTATATAGATATGAAGGTGCAAAAGGAAATACAAAGGATAGAACAGGAATTATTGAACGATATATGCGATGTGAAGGATTTGAAATCACTTGAAGAGCTACACAACAAGGTTTTATTAAATGGAGATTTTGTAAAATGCGATGATATAGAATCCATTATATTCACAAAGATGGAATCTATGATAAGTAAATTAAATTTGGCGGAAATAAACGATGAAGAAAATATAAAAATAGGAAATCGAATATACGACAACACATCTTCAATCGATATTAAAAACTACCCTGTGGCTGAAATTTTAATCTGTAGGGACATAGAAATAGACTTAGAAAACACAGATGAGATATTGGGAGATTTAAAAAATGAAATAGATGTAATTAAGGATACTGTTTTAAAAAATTGTATGTTCAGCTGTGATTACTACAATATAAATATTCAAATAAATGGAAGCCAAAACCGTTATACAATGAAGTTTAGATACTTGAAGGATTTGATAGAGTACATAAAAATAAAGGAGAAAAAATCATTTGTACAAAATTTAAAAAATATAAACAAAAATGTCCAATATCAAAAAAGAGTTTTCAATAAAGGCAATGAGCAGCTGATAAAGGAAATAGATAATTTCTACTCTAAAAACAAAGTCGAAAATAATTAGAAATAGATGAGCTCTGTAAATTATAGAATTATAGGGCTCATTTTTGTATAATAAACTTATATACAAAGGATTGGTAGGTGAAAGCTATATGACATCATTTGATAGGACTCTCAACTATATTGAGTTTGATAAATTAAAATATATCGATGAATTAATATTAAAGCTACAGATGCTTTACAGTCAAAATATAGTAGATGGAAGCTTTTTTGATAAGGCAGTTGAGCTTTTAAATCAAGAAAAAATGGATATATCATCAAATAGTGAAAAATCGGATATAAATACAGATGAAGACTTTAAAGTATACGATTTAAAAATAGATATCGAAAACATGTCACCAAAAGAACGAGAAAAATACCTTGAAAGTGAAAAGCAAGGCATAAAAATGAGACTTTTGGAGGCTAGAAATTTTTCACATTTAAATATTTTATATGACAGGATTTCAAAAAATATAAATGACAGCTCAAAGGATTTTCTAAAAAAGGAATTCACAAATAACTTCGAAAAAATTTTTGAAAAAAGCTATATGTACTACTTGATAAAAGATTATGGAAAAAAACATGGAGAACTCGACTTAAATGAGCTTATAATCGTAGACGACCAATTGATTTTAAAAAATGGGAAATACGAATGTGCAATAAACAAAACTCTATGTAAAAAAGAAAAGATACTGTATTTAGACGATAAAGAATTAACTTCATTTAAGAGCATAATAAATAAATATAATCTATGCTTTACAGAAGAATTTATAGAGTATAAATTA
>NZ_JBJDXL010000101.1:0-1563 GCF_051866655.1 Intestinibacter sp. | reverse complement strand
CTTAATCATAACATTGAATAAATCAATTAAAAATAAATGAAGAAATCTACAATAATAAAGTATACAAAAATACTGCAGGATGTCAAGAAGAGCGGACAGAAGTTGCACGCTTTCTGTACACAGCATGGCATCAATTATAACAGTATTGTAACTACTGTCTCTATGCTAAAGAGACAAAACGATGAGGAGACTGAAGAGGTTAGAAATCTTATAAGCCTATATAATGACGTAGTTTCTAAGAAGAAGGAAATTCTAATGGAGAAGAAGGTAGATACTGATGATAGGGCTGATACCTCCTATATTAGAGATGAAAATGGGCGTATCAGGTATTATGGCTACCAAATATATCGGAGAGACAAAGCTCCAGTATGTGGAAAGCTTACTAGGGAAGAAATGAATACCATCCATAGACTATATTCGTATTATGGAGATTCCCTAACTCAAAGAGTAGTATCTAGGCATTTCGTGGATCTATCTTTAATAGACTTCAAGAGAATACTAAGAGCCTTTAATATAACTAAAGCTTCAGCTCCGTTTGCTCCTCATATGCTAGAAGAATGCTCTGAAGACGAGCTAAGAGAGATTCAACTTCGGGAAAAAGAGAATAGTTTTCTCAGAAAAGCAGAAGAGGATCAAATCAGAAATAACGAGAAACTTCTTAAGAAGTATGCTCAAGAAAACCTTGAATTAAAGAGACAACTTAGAGCCGCTTCTGAATTTACCATAAGTATTCCAGATAATATAAATCCTACTATAATAGAGGATACTCCAAACTCAAATCCTAGTATAAATCTATACGTATCTGATCTTCATCTAGGAGCAATGGTTACCTCTGGTACTATGTATGGAGAAAATAAGAGCTACGGTTTTGAAGAAGCCAAAAGGAGATTATCTGAAGTTCTTATTAGACTGAAGAAAATTGGCAGTTATAATACAATTAATGTTGTTCTTATGGGGGACAATATAGATTGTTCTGGATTCTTTGGAAAGACCGCTAGATTAGATCACGATATGCCAGAGAATATGGATGCTAGAGAACAGGCAAATAAGTTCATAGAGTTAATGATGTGGTTTATAAGCACCTTAGCTGCTAAAGAGAATGGGTTCTGCTCTAAACTAAACATTTTCTCAGTTCCTTGTGGAAATCATGGAGGAAACTTTGAATATATGTGCAATAAGGCACTGTTGGCTCTTGTAGGAGCTCAGTATCTGAATGTGACTACTACTTTCTGGGAAGAGTTCTTCGGGATATTTGAGCAAGATGGAGAGACTTTTGTATGCTGTCATGGAAAGGACGATCAGTATATGAAGAAAGGACTCCCTCTTAACTTGGACGATAAATCAAAAGTCATGCTATATGAGTGGTTGCATGATCAAGGCATTTACACAGATAGAGTGCATTTTATAAAGGGAGACCTTCATTCGAATTCTCTAAATTCATGTAAGAGACTGGACTATAGAAATGTACTTAGTCTGTTCGGGGCGTCAGATTACTCTAATTACAACTTCAGTAGAAATTCCCATGGATTATCGTATGACCTAATGGTAGGAGGTAATCTCTTA
>NZ_JBJDXL010000100.1:0-6765 GCF_051866655.1 Intestinibacter sp. | reverse complement strand
ATAATTTTAGGTTTTAATGCAATCTTTTTTACGATTTTTAAATCAAAAAATTTTTTTTATTTAACTTTAACATTCAAAATTCTAAAATATTAAACTATTTTCTTATGCATTATAACTCCATTTATGTAAACGTTTTATAACGGCATCTATTAATATCTATATTAATAAAGTTTTTACATAAATATAATATTTTCATTTATAAAAATATCGATGCTTGTGCTACTATTTTTATATATAGAAAATAAAATCGAGGTGGTAAAATGGATTTAAGAAATAAATTATTTGAGCTATCAGATGAAAAATATAAAAAATTCCACAGTGGATTGTGCCCAAATACAGACAACATAATAGGTGTTCGCCTTCCACAGCTTAGGCAAATCGCCAAAGAAATAGCCAAAGGTGATTGGAGAGGCTATTTAGAAAATTGCCTCGAGGATTATTATGAAGAAAACTTAATAAATGGACTAGTAATTGCATATGCTAAATGTGATGTAGAAGAAAAACTTCAATATATAAAAGGCTTTGTGCCTAAGATAGATAATTGGGCTATCTGTGATAGTTTTTGCAACAGTTTAAAATTCACAGTTAAAAATAGAGAAATCGTATGGGAGTTTTTACAACCGTATTTAGACTCAGATAAAGAATTTGAATTACGATTTGCCGTTGTAATGATGTTAAATTACTATATCACCGAAGAATACATAGATGTTGTTTTAAAATGTCTAGATAAAATTTCTCATGATGGGTACTATGTTAAAATGGCAGTAGCATGGGCTGTTTCAATTTGTTTCATTCATTTTGAGGATAAAACTATGGATTTTCTTAAAAATAATAACTTAGATTACTTTACATATAATAAATCTCTACAAAAAATTTGTGAATCTCTTCGTGTCGACAAAGACACAAAGATTTTAATAAAATCAATGAAAAGAAAAAAATAAAAATTTTTATTTTCAACTAAGGGGGGAATATCTAATGGAAAAATACGACGTTATTATCATAGGAGCAGGGCCTTCTGGCATATTTTGTGCATATGAATTAATAGAAAATGACAAAAATCTAAAAGTCCTTATGATAGAAAAAGGAAGATCTATCGAAAAGAGAAACTGCCCTAAACGTAAAACAAAAAAATGCGTAGGATGTAAGCCTTGTTCAATAACTACTGGATTCGCTGGGGCTGGAGCCTTCTCAGACGGAAAGCTATCACTATCTCCAGATGTCGGAGGAAATCTACCTGAAATACTAGGCTACGATAAAACTATGGAGCTATTAAAAGAATCAGACAATATCTACTTAAAATTTGGAGCAGATACAAAAATATATGGAATCGATAAAGTAAATGAAATCGCCGAAATCAGAAAAAAGGCTATAACTGCCAATCTAAAATTAATCGAATGTCCAATTAGACATCTAGGTACAGAAGAAGGGTATAAAATATATTCTAAGCTTCAAGAGCATTTACTATCTTCTGGCATCGAAATGATATTCAATACTATGGTAGAGGATATAATCATAGAAGACAACACTGCAAAAGGTGTAATCTTACAAGATGGTAGACAATTTTTCGCCGACGAAATAGTAAGTGGCATAGGACGTGAAGGCTCTGAATGGTTCTCACACATATGCCAAAAGCACAACATCGAAACTCAAGTAGGTACTGTAGATATAGGAGTTCGTGTAGAGGTAAGAGACGAGGTCATGGAATTTTTAAATAAAAATTTATACGAAGCCAAGCTAGTCTACTACACTCCTACATTTGACGATAAGGTAAGAACCTTCTGTACAAATCCATCTGGCGAGGTTGCAACAGAATACTATGAAGATGGACTAGCGGTTGTAAACGGTCACGCTTACAAATCACAAGAATACAAGACAAACAACACTAACTTTGCGCTATTAGTTTCTAAAAATTTTACTAAACCATTTAAAACTCCAATAGAATACGGTAAACAAATAGCTCAGCTCAGCAACATGCTATGTGATGGAAAAATACTAGTCCAAACCTTTGGAGATTTCCAAAGAGGAAGAAGAACTACAGAAGAAAGACTTTGTAGAAATAATCTAATTCCTACTCTTAAGGATGCAGTTCCTGGCGATTTATCTCTAGTACTACCTCACAGAATAATGGTAGATATAGAAGAGATGCTCCTTGCCCTTGATAAAATTACACCTGGTATAGCCAGCGACGAAACTCTACTTTACGGTGTAGAAGTTAAATTCTATTCTAATAAAGTAATCGTAAATAAAGATTTTGAAACTAGCGTCAAAAACCTACGTGCTATGGGAGATGGAGCATCTGTTACAAGAGGATTGCAACAAGCTTCTGCAAATGGCCTTAGTGTAGCTAAGAGTATTTTGGCTAAGAAGGCTTCAAATAAATAATTGACAACATAAAAAGATGCATGCTTGATAGTTATCTTGCATACATCTTTTTAATTTATAAGTCTTTTAGATGATTCCTTATTTATTTTCTACGCTATTTTTTTCTTATTATTTATTTGTAAGTTAGTAGTAAACAAGAACGAAGAAATCAAAGCTACAATCGGAACGGTCAATATTATTGCACTTGTTCCAGATAATCCTTGCATAACCTCTATTCCGATTTGATACATATTTATTATTTGACCATAAGATAAGTCATAAGCGTAGAACCATATAAGAGTATTAATAGAACCTCCAGTAAATGCCAATATCAACGTATTTGACATGGTTCCCATCATATCTCTACCTACATTTATACCAGATTTAAATAATTCATATCTAGATAAATTAGGATTTTTATCATGAATTTCATTTATAGTAGAAGCTATTGACATACTCACGTCCATCACAGCTCCCAATGATGATATTAATATTCCTGCAAATAACAAACCTCCTATTTGAAGATCTGAATTATTTGCTATAAAAACTAGCTCCTCTATTTCAGAAACATTATATCCATCTATATGCGCAAAATATCCAAATATATGTGCAAATAATCCCGCGATTACAACACCTATGACGGTTCCTAAAATAGACGAAATAGTTTTTTTGCTAATTCCACCTATTAGATACATAGTCACTATTGTAGTCAGTACTACAACTAATACTGCTGATAAGAAAGGTGAGTATCCTCTATAAAGCATTGGCAAAAATAAGAATATTATACATATAAAAGTAAATATTAAACTTATCCCTGAAAATAGACCCTTTTTACCTCCAACTGCAACTAATAACGCAAGAAAAATCACTACAAATCCTATAATCATAGGCTCTCTATTATAGTTAAATACTGAAGCTACTTTAGTATCATCTGATACACTTAAATTTACAACTACTGTCATACCTTCTTTACAGTCAGCTCCATATAAATATCCAGATGCACTAGTCGCCTCTATCTCTTCTCCCTTGTATTCACCTTGCAAAAGCTTGACCTTTACGATTTGATATCCTGTTCTACTTCCATCCTCTTGGATATTGTCTTGGATTACATCTACTACTTGTGCTTTTACATAGCTTGTTCCTTGTCTATTGATTAGTTGAGCTTTATCTACTTGATTAAAAAAATATAAAAATACTCCAAAGCATATTAAGATTGCTATAATCATCAATCTACGTAATATACCTTTTTCAACCTTCTTACCCATTTTTTCCTCCATTTTAATAAATATAATGCTCAACATTTATTATCAATCAAATGCTGAGCATTATTTTGAAAATTTTACAGATTAATCTTGTTGTTAGATTTTATTTATGATTTGTTTTTTTATTGTTATTTTGAACATTGTTTTGTTTTCCATTGCTCTTTTTATTAGTTTTCTTGATTGTAAAGCTTGAATCTATTTTTTGGTTGTTATCTGTTCTATAAGTATTTATAGTAAATGTAGTATCATTTACATCTATTATAGAATATGTTGGAACATCTTCTTGCCATCTAGAAGCTATATATGCTTGTTTCTTTTCTACTAAATCATAATATTTACTACCTGATGCAGAGTTTGCAGTCATATATAATATACCTTCTGGATTTGTAACAATTTTATTATCATCAGTTATCATTGATGATTCATCTAGTGATCCACCTTTTAATATATAAGATCTTGAATAAGTATGATCATGTCCTGTTAATACAACATCTATATCATTATCTTCAAGTATTGGTATTAAGTTGTATCTTAAGCTTGCTATTTCAGGTTCGTTAGAGTGTTCACCAGAACCATATATATCTTGGTGTAGTGTAACTACCTTCCATTTAGCATCTTTGTTTTCTTTAACCGCATTTTCTACAAATTTTTGATGCTCAGCGATGTTTGTATTATTAGTATTTAACATTATAAATAGAGTGTTACCGTATGTATAGTAGTAATCTCCACCTGCCATAGTTGAACCTAATTCACTTGCATTAGCTGTATTAAAGTGATATGAGTAATTTCCACTTACTGCATCGTGGTTTCCTATTGTTGTAGCTACAGGAACTGATTGTAATGCAGTTGGACTTAGATATCCAGCGTATTCGATTTCATTTTTGTTGTAAGACATACTTGGATTTTTCTTATCTCTAGTTTGTATTTGGTCACCTGCAGAAACTATGAAGCTTATGTCAGAATCTTTTTTTAGCATAGTGTTGATTGTGTTGTTCCAGTTGAAGCTATCATTTCTAACAGCATTATCTTGACCTTGTTTTTCTGTTGATCCAGTTGCTATATTTGATTCAGAAGAACCTATTTGAGGGTCCCCTACAAATCCAAAGCTATAAGATTTTGTACTTTGAGTTTCGTATAGTGTTGGTTCAGTCCATTCTCCGTCTATAGTATAGCTATAGTAGTATTTAGTATTTGATTTTAAATTTTTAGCTGTTGCTTTGTTAGATTTAAATCCTTCGGTAGCATCAATTGTTGTAACCTTTAATACTTTGGCGTTTTTCATTTTCTTGTTAGTGCTTATTTTTAATTTAGCTTGTGAATCTGTATCCTTTGAATACCAAGCAAAGTTTAATTCAGTTTCATCTTCACCAGGTGATAATGACATTTGAGTTGGTGAATTTTTTATAGTTTGCCATTGTTTACACCAATCTGCCCAAGCGCTAGTTTGTCCTAGTCTTGTTTGAGTAGCTTCTGTCCAGCCGTCGTTATCTGCGGCAAATACATTTATAGCTGAACTAGATATCATAGCTGCAAGCATCAATGATGCAAAATATTTTCTTCCTTTTTTCATTTGTTATTCATCTCCCCGTATGCTGTTGCAACGCTTAATTTCCAATACTCTGTCATGACAATTTAAGTATATGATTAAAAATCTCATCCTTCAATAGCATTAACTGATTCTTAAATTAGACTTAAGCGAATTAACAAATTATTAACGTTTTAAGTCTTTGATTAACTAATTTTACATTCTTATGATTTACCAAATAAACAAATTTATTCCCCTAAAAATAAAAAACGAAAGCATTATTATAAATACCTTCGTTTTAAATATTTTATCCATTATATAAGCTTCTAAGTAATTTTATCTCTCTAGCATATCCATCTAGTTCATTTGGTGTTTCCAATAGAAACGGTAAATTTTTAAGCTTTTCATGGTTTATAATTCTAGTAATAGCATCAAGTCCTATTTGACCCTCTCCAATTTTAGCGTGTCTATCCTTATGACTTCCACATGAATTTAAGCTATCATTTAAATGTATAGCCTTCAATCTATCCAATCCTATGACTTTATCAAACTCCTCTAAAACTCCATCTAAATCATTTACTATATCGTATCCCGCATCAAATACATGACATGTATCCAAGCATACACCTAATTTTTCATCTAATTCTACACCGTCTATTATCTGTCTTAGCTCCTCAAAGCTTCTGCCTACCTCTGTACCCTTACCTGCCATTGTCTCAAGCAGAACAGTCGTAGTTTGTTCCTTTGTGATAGCTTGATTTAGCATATCTGTGATATATTTGATACCGACATCTGCTCCTTGTTTGACATGGCTTCCTGGATGGAAGTTGTATAAATTATTTGGTGTTAATTCCAATCTTTTTAAATCATCGATAAATGTATTTACCGCAAACTCTCTTTTATCCTCATCTGCTGCACACGCATTTAAAGTATACGGTGCATGAGCTAATAATATCGCAAATTCATTTTCTTTAGCTAATTCTAAAAACTTATCAATATCCTTTTGATCCAATTTTTTAGCCTTTCCACCTCTTGGATTTCTAGTGAAAAATTGAAATGTATTGGCATCTATTTCTAATGCCTGTTTTCCCATATTTTCAAATCCTTTTGATACTGATAAATGACATCCTATATTTAACATAAATTCGTTGATTTCCTCCTTGACTACAATTATTTACTTACTTTATTTTTATCTACTAAAATACCTTCTAAGCTCAAGAGCTTTTCTTTTAAATCCAGCCCTCCTGCATATCCAACTAGCTTTTTGTTTGATCCTACAATCCTGTGGCAAGGAATTATTATAGGTATTGGATTTTTATTATTCGCCATGCCAACTGCTCTCGACGCTTTTTCATTTCCAACTGCAATAGCTATATCCTTATACGATCTAGTCTCTCCATAAGGTATTTTCGTCAATGCATTCCATACTTTTCTCTGAAATTCAGTTCCATTTGGGGTTAAAGGCAAGTCAAATTGCTTCCTCTGTCCTTCTATGTATTCTTTTAATTGAACATACGCTTTTTTTGTTAAATCACTTTCCTGTATCACTAATTTATTTGCTTTAATTTCTTCATCTACATTAGGTTCTCTAAAATATATATGAGTTATACCTTCTCC
>NZ_JBJDXL010000099.1:0-6782 GCF_051866655.1 Intestinibacter sp. | reverse complement strand
GAATAGATAAAAGTGAGTACTACAAGATATTTAAGTCGTATAAGGAAAATTATAAATATCACCTGATGCCAGATGGAAGCTATTTGGATTTACGAGATAATGATTTGGAGAAGATATTTAAGCTGATAGATGTTTTAGATATATATTCAGATTTAGAAAAAATAAAAATACCAAATAACAAATCTATATTTTTAGATAGTATGTTGGAGGAGTTAAATTTTGTAAGTGGGAAAAAATATGTAGATAATGTCATAAAAAAATACGATAAATTAAATAAAAATATGGAAATTCCAAAAAATTTAAATGCAACTCTTAGAGATTATCAAGTAGAGGGATTTGAATTTTTGAAAACTCTAGCAAATTACGGATTTGGAGGTATATTGGCGGACGAAATGGGTCTCGGAAAAACAGTCCAAACACTAGCTTTTTTATTGTCTGAGCAAAATAAAAAAAGCATGGTCATAACTCCTACAGCTTTGATTTACAACTGGAAAAGTGAATTTGAAAGATTTACTCCAGATATAAAAGTAGTACTTGTGTATGGAGGCAGAGAAAAGAGGCAAAAAATTCTCAAAAATAGAAAAGACTACGATGTGATTTTGACCACTTACGGGACTTATAAAAACGATATCAAAGAATACGAAGATATAGAGTTTGATTACCTTGTAATAGATGAAGCTCAAAACATAAAAAATCCCAATTCAGAGACGACAAAATCAATAAAAAAAATAAAAGCAAAATCTAAATTTGCACTTACAGGAACTCCAATTGAAAATAATCTAGTGGAGCTTTGGTCTATATTCGATTTTGTAATGCCTGGATATCTATATACAAAGGACAAATTTGAAAAGACATTTGTAAACGATGATAAAAATATAGAAGCATTAAAAAATATGATAAAGCCTTTTATCCTGAGAAGGAGAAAAAAAGATGTAATAGACGAGCTTCCAGATAAAATAGAGCAGAAATTCTATGTAGAATTAGACAAAGAGCATAAAAAAGTGTATAAAGCCTTTGTGAGTTTATTAAAAAGACAGATTGTGGAGAGCGATGCAGATAATATGACGCTATTCGCAAATCTAACAAAGCTCAGAATGCTCAGTATATCTCCAGAGGTAGTAGTAAAAAACTACAGAGGAAAAAATTCAAAGCTAGAAATGCTAGTAAAAATTATAAAATCTAGTAAAAATAGAAAGATACTAGTATTTTCTCAATTTACAAAAATACTTGGGTTGATAGCAGATAGATTAGAAAAAGAAAATATAAGCTTTAGCTACCTAGACGGAAAGACAGATGCAAAAAGACGACTTGAGCTAGTAGAAGATTTCAATGAGAATGCTTCTAAAAAGGTATTTTTAATATCTCTAAAAGCTGGGGGAACAGGACTAAATTTAACTAGCGCATCTATGGTAATACATTTTGACCCTTGGTTTAATCCAGCAGTAGAAGACCAAGCAAGTGATAGAGCTCATAGAATAGGTCAAAAAAATATAGTAGATGTCGTAAAGCTAATCTCTAAAGGAACGGTTGAAGAAAAAGTTGTCGCAATCAAGGAATACAAAAAAGAATTAGCAGACGATGTAATAAACACAAATTTAGAAAATAACGAGTCCATAAAAAAATTATCTAGAGAAGAAATTATAGATTTATTTGAAAATATGGATTAAAAGACAAATAATAAAAATTTTCTTATTGACTTATCGATCATTTTATTATAAGATATCTTATTGCCATTTTTCGGAAATAAAAAATACTGGCAGTTTTTTGATATAGATTTAGTATATAAAATGAAAAGGAGACATGATTATGGAACAAAAAAGTAATGATTTGGGGACAGGTAAAATAGGAAAATTATTATTTCAATTGGCAATACCATCTATAATAGCTCAACTTGTAAACCTACTTTACAACATAGTAGATAGAATATTTATAGGTAGAATGGTAAATGGTCAGTTAGCTATGGCAGGAATTGGTATAGTAACTCCTATAGTAGTATTGATCACTGCTTTTAGTGCGCTTGTAGGCTTTGGTGGGGCACCAGTAGCGGCTATAAAAATGGGAGAAAAGGACAATGAAGGCGCAAATAAAATTTTAAGCAACAGTTTTACAATGTGTATTTTAATAGGTTTAGTTTTAACTATTATATGTTATGTATTTAAGACTCCTATTATATATGCATTTGGGGCAAGTCATGCTACTTACCAATATGCAGCAGATTATTTATCAATATACCTTATAGGGACTGTTTTTGTGGAAATAGTTATTAGCATGAATTCTTTTATAAATACTCAAGGATTTGCTAAAATAGGTATGATAACTGTTATAATAGGGGCAGCTTTAAATATAATTTTAGATCCAATATTTATTTTTGGATTAAATCTAGGCGTAAAGGGTGCAGCTCTTGCGACTATAATTTCACAGTTTATATCAGCTATATTTGTACTTAGATTTTTATTCGGAAAGAAGACTATACTTAAAGTAAAAAGGGAATACTTAAAATTAGACAAGAAGGTAGTTAAATCAGTGCTATCTCTAGGTGTATCGCCTTTTATAATGCAAGCTACTGAAAGTGTAGTTTTAATATGTCTTAATAATCAATTGGCGAGATATGGTGGAGATTTAGCTGTCAGCGCTATGACAATAATGACTAGTATGATGCAATTTATAACTATGCCACTTAGTGGTCTTGTTCAAGGAGCACAGCCTATTATAAGCTACAATTACGGCGCTAAGGATTACGATAGAGTAAAATCAGCTTTTAAATTGTTGTTTATTTGCTGTGTAACTTTTGCAACTACAATAGTTGCGTTGATTGTAATATTCCCAAGCTTCTTTGTAAATATATTCAACGGAGACAAAGAGCTAATTGAAATAACTTCATGGTGTATGAGAATTTACTTTATAGGTATACCTGTATTTGGAGTTCAAATAGCATGTCAACAGACATTTATTGCCTTGGGACAAGCTAAGATTTCACTATTTTTGGCATTGCTTAGAAAGATGATTTTATTAGTTCCACTTATATTCATATTGCCTGTGGTTTTAAAAAGTGGATTGATGGCTGTACTTATGGCAGAACCTATTTCGGATGTAACTGCAGGTGTTATAACAGGAACTTTATTTTTTAGATTTTACAAAAGAGAATTGTGCAGCGAAATAGCAGCTTAAATTAAAAAGTCTTCATTGGTCGAAACCAGTGAAGACTTTTTCTAATTTACATATTTTTATAACATACTATGTGCTCTTCTGTTTTGCCGTTGTTATCTATAACTACTAAAAATTCTTTATAGTGGGCATTATGTGGTTTGTAGAATTCGCAAGAGATTACATGCTCGTTATCTTCTAATTCTAAAAATTCGTTGTCTTTTAAAAACTTTCTATCTATTAATTCTAATAATCTATCCAAGCTACTCATAAATAAGCCTCCCAATTTGTTATTTGTGTTTATGTTAAATATATACCCAAATAAACTGTTTTAAATCTAATAAATAATATTTTTATGAGTTTAGATTTAAAAGCTTATTCAATAGTTAGATTAATAATATTATTATTAGAAGTCTTAATTTCTCCAATATAACCTGTTAGATTATAGTTAAAAGCGTCTCTAATTATTTTTAGAAGTTTATCAGAGTCGACGGCATCTTCTCTATAGTAGAAAAAATCGAAGCAATTATTATCGATTATTCTCTTTACAAATTCGACGGGCAAATTGAGATTTATGTATTCTCCGTTAAATGTATTTATATCTATTATAAGTTTTCTCATATATAAAACCTCCTTTATAAATTTTATATACGAAAAAAATTTTTAGAATAAAGTTTTTATAATTAGCAAAAATATTTACTACAGATATGCTTTTATGATAAAATGATTTATTGGAAAAAAATATATAAAAAGGAGTTGTAAAGAGTGTTTAATTATTTGAAGTTCGCCATATTTCAAATTATAGGTTTTATTTCTTCTTTACCGTTGATAAAAAAAATTAAGAAAAATCCAGATAATTACTCTAATGAAGAGAAATTTAAGTTTCTAAAGAAACAAGCCAGTAAATCTTTAGACTTGGTGAATATTAAATTAAATATTCTAGGGAAGGAAAGAGTTCCAAAGGAACCAGTGTTATTTGTTATAAATCACTCTAGTATGCTCGACAGCTTTATTTTGATATCTAGTATACCCAAGCCTATTGGAGTAGTTATTGCGGATGTACCTACATGGAGAAATATCCCAATTGTAAGACACTGGATAGACATAACAAAATCTGTATATATTAATAGGGAAAACAACAGAGAAGGGGTAAAAAGCATCAATAAGTGTGCAGAAAATATAAAGGAAGGTCAAAGCATGGCGATATTCCCAGAAGGAGATTTAACATGGGTTAAAGATCCTAAATCTTTGGTTTCAGATTTTAGAGCGGGAGCATTAAAAATAGCGTATAAGGCAAAATGTCCTATAGTCCCTATGGTAATTAAAAACTCACTAGGTACTTATGACGGATATGAACCTGTAGGAAAAATACATTCAAAGGATGTAGAAATAGAATTTTTAGATCCTATATACGATCATATAGAAAATCCTAGATTAAAAACAGTTGAATTGGCTAAGTCTATAAGAGAAAATATGATAGATAAGATGAAACAATTTCAACAAAAGATAGAAAATAAAACAATTATAGAAGAAATTATCTAAAGATATTTAAAGTACAGGCAAGTAAAATTTGTGATTCTACTTGCCTTTTTGTTTAATGTTTTAGTCTAAATGTATCGCATTTACCAGTTTTCTGAGTGATAAAAACATGTGTCGCATTACAGCCGCCGTATAGGTTATATGTGCAGTTTTTAGCAGAGCAGCTTATGTTTTGGCTATTTGTGAGATTTATATCGCTTATAGATGATATGGATTTTGAATATCCTTCTTTAAACGTGTCGCAGTTTGTTTCGTTAAAGCTAATGGCATCTAAGCCGTTTATCTTTATGTAAGAGGCATAGCAATAGCCTTGATTGTTGTAAGTACAATTAGATACTATACAGTTTAAATTGCTTTTCATAGTAACTCACACCTTTAAATTAAATATTTTCATACCTTTATTATGGTAAAATTTATGTTTTTTAATACCTATTTATGTATTTATTTTAGAAAATTTATAAAAAATAAGATACAAGGAACTGAAAATGCATCTAGTAAAAATGCAGCCACTATCGGAACTACCAAAAACGCATCTTCGCTTTTACCGTATTTATCTGTAAGTGTTGACATATTGGCTAGTGCGTTTGGTGTAGCACCGAGAGTATGACCTATAAGGCCGCTTATAATAATCGCTGCATCGTAGTTTTTACCTAGGAATTTAAAGCATACAGATAAACTATAAAATAAAACAAAAATAACCTGACAAAATACTATTAATACTACAGGTCCTAAAAGACTAGATAGTGTACATATATCTATGCTCATAAGCGCCATAGTCAAAAAAATACCGAGAGATATATTTTGGAGAAAGTCGAAAAATCCAAGGTTAAAATCGAAAAATTTCGTCTTGTGATTTAAATTTACAGTGATTACAGATAATAGCATCCCAATTACAATGTTTGGAATCAAAGCATTTGTCTTTAAATATATAATATTTGATAAAAAGAAGGATATATTCATAATTAACAGCAAAATCAATATATTTTCGAAAAAATCAATGGCTGTAAAACTGCTTTTTTTACAATAGGTGGAGGATTTTTTTATATGAAGGTTATTTTTAGAACATGGGTTTAAGCTGTATTTATGTATTAAATATCTGCCTACTGGAGCACCTAAAAGGCTGCCGGCTATAAGTCCCAAAGTAGCGGATGCAATTCCTATTGTAGATGCGCCATTTACTCCGATACTCTCTATAGTTTTTCCAAATGCCAGGGCGTATCCATGTCCACCCTCCATAGAGACGCTTCCACACATAAACCCAAGTAAAGAATTTATATTTAAAGCTTTAGATAATACTAGGGCAATTATATTTTGGCAAAACCCCAGTACAGCACATAAAATCCAGTATATAAATAAAAGCGAGCTGCCACTTTTTATAGATGAGGTATTTATACAAACACCTATACTTATAAAAAATACAGATAAAAAATAAGGCATCAAAGATGTATCCATAGTTATATTTAGCAAGCCGAATTTTTTTAAAAAGAAAATAAAAACGGAAAATAAAAGCCCTCCTATGACAGGTGTAGGTATACAAAACTTACAGAGTATATTAGATTTATCCTTTATAAAGCCGCCAACTAAATACAAGATTATCGATAGAATTAAAGTAGATATCACATTTAAATTTAAATTAATCATCAAATTACCTCCTTTGTGTGATAATATATTTTTAAGTATTATTAATAGTTATATTAAAGAAAGAGGCATAAAATGAATAAAACAATTGGGATATTAGCACATGTCGATGCTGGGAAGACATCTTTATCAGAACAAATTTTATATCATACAAAATCTATAAGGAGTAGAGGAAGAGTAGATCACAAAAATACATTTTTAGATAATTATCAAATAGAGAAGAAAAGAGGTATAACTGTATTTTCTAAAATAGCTAGATTTTCTTATAAAGAAAACGACTACTTTTTAGTTGACACGCCGGGTCATATAGATTTTAGTGGTCAGATGGAGAGAAGCCTTGATATTTTAGACTACGCGATACTCGTAGTCAGTGGCACTCAAAAGGTTCAGTCGCATACTTCTACAGTTTTTAAATTACTTAAGAAGAAAAAAATACCTACTTTTATATTTATAAATAAAAT
>NZ_JBJDXL010000098.1:0-1568 GCF_051866655.1 Intestinibacter sp. | reverse complement strand
TTTTAGCTGGTGAAAATGAATTAGAATCTTTAGCATATGGAGCACTTAGAATTTTGAAAAATGAAGAGGAAGCAATTCCATACAAAGATATAAGATAAAACTAAAAATAGAAGAGGAATATAAAATGGAAAATAATGAATACTTTACAAAAACATCTGATGTAAAAGGTACGATAAAAAAGATGAGATGGGTTTACGGAGTAGCTGGAGTTTTAGTTTTATTATTTGCAGGATTAGTATATGCATGGAGTGTACTTTCTAGTCCAATTGGTGAATATTTTACTGATTGGTCTAATACACAATTATCGTTTACATTTACATTATGTATGATATTTTTCTGTTTGGGGGGACTGATTAGTGGATTGCTTTCTGAAAAAGTTCTTCCTAAGATAATGCTAAAATTATCAGCTATTTTATTTTTAGCAGGATTTATAATAGCAAGTAGGGCTCAAAATGTAATTACTTTATATATTGGATATGGAGTGATTGCAGGGTTAGCATCTGGATTTGCTTATAACTCTGTATTAGGAAACATAACTAAATTTTTCCCAGATTGTCCTGGATTAATATCTGGGATACTTCTTATGGGATTTGGATTTGGTAGCTTTTTAATAGGTAAAATATATCAAGCTTTTACGCCTTCAGGAGTAGGAGTAGAAGCATGGAGAAACTCATTCTTCGTTTTTGGTATAATTTTATTTGCAGTTATGTTTATTTCTAGCTTTTTTATTCGTAAGCCTACAATAGATGAAATTCAAATTATATCTGAAGATATTAAACAAGATAGTTCAAAAGGAAAATCAAAAGGTGCTGATTTAGAACCAAAACAAATGTTAAAAAAAGCTTCATTTTGGATCTATTTCGTATGGGCTATATTATTGTCAGCGGCAGGTTTGGCAGTAGTATCACAGGCTAGTGGGATAACGGTAGAAGTTGTAGAAGGGATATCTACAGGAACTATATCTACAGTAGTAGGACTGATTTCTATATTCAATGGTGTAGGAAGAGTTATATTTGGTGGTATGTATGATCGTATAGGAAGATTGAAGACTATGCTGTTAAATGATGTACTTTTTTTAGCATCAATTTTTGTTTTAATGATTGCGATAATAACTGGGAAATTTGTATTTATAATAGTCGGATTTATATTAACAGGTCTGTCTTATGGTGGGGTAACTCCTACAAACGCAGCCTTTGTAAATGATTTTTACGGCATTAAATATTATTCAGTAAACTTATCGTTTATTACTATGAATTTATTAATTGCATCATTTGGAAGTACTATAGCAGGAATACTTTATGATTCTACAGGATCATATTTCTCTACATTAATAGCTATGGTAGCAGCAATAGTATGTGGTTTTATATTAACTTTTATGATCAAAGAAGAAAAATAATATTGAAATAAAAATTTAGCCAAATTTATTGTTATATTATTAATTAAAATAAAATGGGATGTCAAAAATAGATTTTTAGTATATTTTTGACATCCTTATTTTGTTTTGATATAAAGAAGTTTATGGGTTGTTTTAAATTATGTTATATGTTAATTTAGACATAAAGTGTTTA
>NZ_JBJDXL010000097.1:0-6806 GCF_051866655.1 Intestinibacter sp. | reverse complement strand
CATATGTATGGGGAGCACAAGGACCAAACAGCTTCGACTGCTCAGGATTTACATACTATGTATTCAAGACAAAAGCAAATATTGCAATACCAAGAACTTCAAGTGCTCAAAGTAAGTACGGTACATACGTAAGCAAGAGCAACTTAAGAGCAGGAGATTTAGTATTTTTTGATACAAATGGATCAAATAATGGAAGTGTATCTCATGCAGGTATATACATAGGAAGTGGTAAATTTATCCACGCTTCTTCAACTCAAAAAAAGGTTGTAATATCAGATTTAAGTAGTGGTCATTACAGCAGAGCATTTGTAAATGGAAGAAGAGTTGTATAATAAAAAGTAAATATTTTTTCTATAAAAGAGGACCTGTGCAAAAATATGCATGAGGTCCTTTTATTGTTTAAAAAATATCTAGAAAATTTGTTCTGTGAAATTTTTGGGAAAATGTTTTCAAACGATACAAACTATAGAGTAACTCTATAGTTTGTATATATCGGAACGAAATTTGGAAAAAAATAAAAAAAATTGAAAAAAAGTATTGACATACTGTATACATAATTATATAATAAAACCATAGAAATTAAGTTATAAAATTTATGTTTGAGGAATAACAAGATGTAAGAAAATTATTGGCAGGTTTTCACATCAACTATTCTATAAATTTTTCTGACTTAAATCATATTCTACTTTCCCCAAAGATAGAATTTCAAAACAATAACAATAACGACCCCGTCTTATACAAACGGAAGTATAAGACACCTTGTAGCAACCATCCCCAATTGGTTGCTATTTTTTTATTTTCTAATAAAAAAGCATGGAGGCTGTGATTGCCTCCACACTAAAATAAAAAAGTACAATATATCTGCTAATCTATATAATTATTCGTATTTTTTATGTATAAATGGAATTTCAAATTTAATCAAGCTCTCTCCCTCATTTATAAAATAAAGAGAAGCATCTAAATATTTTATAAAGCCTGGATAAATAGGCTCTAGGTTTTTAAACTCTATCCAATTTATTAGATTCACAAAATACTCTTTGAAATTATTTTTTGATAGCTTCGTAATAGTCTCTATGTAATTAGATTTAGGTATTATCAGTAAATTGTCTGCATTTTTGTCGTCGTCTTTTATTTTATCCGCTTCTTCTTTAGTTATTTCTGTATAGTACTGTTGATCTTCGGATATTTTACCTAATTCAAAGAATTCGAATAGTGATTTAGAGTCGAATTCTTTGCTGTCGAACGTAAATATAAATTTATCGATTACATCTATAAAATTTTCAGAGGTTTCAAGTAAATTTTTCTTTGAAATACAACATTTGTTGGATTTTACATTGTTTTTTAATTTTTTAAAATATCTATCTTCATAGGATTTTACTACAGGAACATTTATCATTAAATTAGTAGAGTTGGCTTCTTTTAAAGTGTCCTTTACGACTCTCTCTATTTTTTTGATAGAAGCCACCTTTTCTATTAGTACCTTGTGGTGGTTTTGTAAAATGCGATGTTGAGTTTCCGTATCTGAGTGAAGGAGTAATTTTATATCGCTGATAGATAAATCTAGATCACGTAGACTTTTTATATGATTGATTATAGATATATCTCCAATAGTATAGTATCTATAGCGGTTGTTAGGATTTTTTTTAGATTCAATTAAACCTATTTTATCGTAATATCTCAATGTATCGATAGAAAGGCCTGTTATGCGTGAAGTTTCGCTTATATTAAATGTTAAATTCTTCATTTGTATATCTCCTGGTTATTACTAAAAAATATTTGTAAAATAGCATTGACTATGGAGTAACTCCATGGTTTATTATATAAGTATAGAAAAAATAAAAAAAATAGTCAACTTCGGGCTTGACTATATTTTAACAAAAATTATTTATTGTTTTAAATTTAGTTATTGTTTTAAATTCGTTTTGGGGAAAATGAATATATTTTGTACGGGAAAAGGCTGTATCAGGGGTGATACAGCCTTTTTGGTTTTTGTGATATTTAAATATAGATTGTTTTATTGTAAAATGTATCTAGTAAATAAAAAAATAATATAAGTTGGGAGATATAAATGAAAAAATACGAGACGATAATATTTGATTTAGATGGAACTATTACAGAATCTGATTTGGGAATAACTAATTCGATTAGATATTCGCTAAAATATTTTGGCATAGAAAAGGAAAGAGAATCATTAAAAAGACATATAGGACCAGCGCTTAGCGTGACTTTTAGAGAATATTTAGGCGATGATGAAGAAAAAATAAAGCTAGCTATAGAAAAATACAGAGAGTACTATGTTGCCGGCGGTATGCTTGAGAATGTAGTCTATGAAGGTGTGGAGGATACTTTAAAGGCTCTTAAGGAAGAGGGCAAGAAAATAATTCTAGCGTCATCAAAGCCTATGGTGTACTGCCAAAAGATTTTAGAGCATTTCGACTTAGATAAGTACTTCGACTTCATAGCAGGAAGTAATCTAGACGAAACTAGAACTAAAAAGCCTGAGGTAATAGCATTTGCACTAGAAAATATCGGCAAAAAGCCAGACCACAGCGTGCTTATGGTGGGAGACAGACAATACGATATCCTTGGCGCAAAACAATTAAACCTAGATTCAGTAGGCGTATTGTACGGCTATGGAGGTAGAGACGAGCTAGAAGCAGCAGGGGCTACTTATATAATAGAAAAAATAAATGATCTTTTAGAAATAGTGTAAATAAGGAAGGATTTTTTTCAAATTCAAATATCCAAGGGGCATCCTTTAATTTGGAAAATCTAAGAGGTTGCAAGCTAAATACCTATCAAGCTATAGAAATTTCAAAGCTTATAGGTATAATAATAAAAGATTAAATTTTTCTATATTTTTTTATATAGTGAAGAATAATAACTAAAGGTATTAGTATTATAAATAGTATTTCTGCAGTTAATAGGTGTAGTATGTAGGTATTTCCACATAATATACCTATTGGCAGGCATACTATGCTACTAGATTGCCAGTATGAGCCTAGATTGTGATGTAAATTTTTCCATATAGAGTTATCCATCAAATAATTTGGAATCTTTATACAAACGCTGGAATCTCTATCACAGTTTAAAAATATATATCCCAAAAACATAAATACAAAGCAAATTATACAGCTCAGTAAATTATAAAAATTGAACGTAGTTTTGCTATCTATACCATTTAAAGAAGTATATAGCTGTAGATAGCATAAAAGATTTACAGACACAATAAATAATAAAGCTGCAAAATCGCTAACTTTATCCTCTATTTTGATTTGAAATTCATCTGTAAAAATTCTAGGTCTAGCATAAGTGAATACAGCCAATAAAAAAGGTATAATTAGAACTTCTCCTTTATTTCCCCATTTAGCAACCTCACCTATAGTAGAATAATGAGAAGGAATTTGTTCTGGAATATTAGGGTATACAAAAAAAGTAACGATAAGAGGTAGAAAACCTAGTAAGTAATATATTATTTTTTTAAGTACAATTTTTTTATCTTTAAAGTCCATATAGAAATTATTCCTCCCAAATTTATAATACTATTTAACTATTATAATATATATGAAAAATAAATACATTAAAAAATTTAAATTTAATACATGAGAGGAGGTTTTGATGTGTTTAAACAAATGACTAACCAGTTATTAGATTTTATACAAAAAAGTCCAAGCTGTTATCATGCAGTAGAAAATACGAAGAAAATACTAGATGAAAATGGATTTTGTGAGGTTTCAGAAGGTAAAGCATGGGACCTACAAGAAGGTGGCAAATACTATGTAATTAGAAACTATTCATCTATAATAGCCTTTAAAATACCAAGTAAAAATTTCAAAGGCTTCAATATAGTTGCGAGCCACAGCGACGCGCCGACATTTAAGATAAAGGAAAATTATCAAATCGAAGTAGACAATAAGCTAGTTAAGCTAAATGTGGAAAAATACGGTGGTATGATATTTTCCTCTTGGTTTGACAGACCGCTTTCAATAGCAGGTAAGGTTGTAGTCAAGGAGGGCAACAAATTTATATCAAAGCTTGTAAACATAGATAGAGATCTAGTAGTTATACCTAACTTGGCAATACATTTTAACAGAAATATAAACGACGGCTACAAATACAATGCTCAAAACGACATGCTACCACTTTATGGAGATATAAGTTCAAAGGACAGCTTGATGAAATTAGTAGCAGATAGTATAGGTGTAGATGAAAAAGATATCTTAGGAAGCGATTTATTTTTATACAACAGAATGAAGGGAAGCATCTGGGGTGCTGACGAAGAATTTATGTCATCTCCAAAGCTAGACGACCTACAATGTGCGTTTTCATCATTAAAGGGATTTTTAGCAGGAGAAAACGAAGATACTGTACAGGTTCACGCAGTATTCGACAACGAAGAAGTGGGCAGTTTAACTAAGCAAGGTGCAGAATCTACTTTTTTAGTTGACACATTAAACAGAATAAACAGCGCTCTAGGAAGAACTCAAGAGGACTACCTAAGAGCCGTAGCAAACAGCTTTATGATATCAGCTGACAATGCCCACGCCGTACATCCAAATCACCCTCAAAAATCAGATCCTACAAATAGACCGTATATGAACGAGGGCATAGTGATAAAATTCAACGCAAACCAAAAATACACAACTGATTCAATGTCAGCGGCCGTATTTAAAAGTATTTGCGAGGATGCAGATGTACCTTATCAAGTATTTACAAATAAATCTGATATGACGGGTGGCTCTACACTTGGGAATATATCAAATTCAAAGGTGTCTTTAAACACGGTCGACATAGGTCTGCCTCAGCTTGCGATGCATTCAGCATATGAAACAGGAGGCATCAAGGATACGTATTACCTAGTTAAGGCGTTAGAAAGCTTCTATAGTACTTCTATTATTCAAGAGGAATGTGGAGTATTAACTATAAATAAAAAAGCTGGCAACTAAGAGTTGCCAGTTTTTTTCATATTGAAGTTAAACTATTTAAATAGTAATTTAAATGCTCTAGGAAAAATATGGATGAAAAATTATGGTATAATATATACATAAATTTATATAATCAGGAGGTATTCGAATGGAATTATTTGAAGCTTTAAAAGGAAGAAGAAGTGTTCGCGGATTTAAAGACGAACAAATAAAAGACGAAGAATTAAACGCTATACTAGAAGCAGGCGAATATGCAGCAACTGGAATGGGCAAGCAATCACCTATAATGATAGTTGTTCAAGATAAAGAAACTATAGCTAAATTATCAAAAATGAACGCAAAAATAATGGGAAAAGAAGATATGGATCCATTTTATGGAGCACCAACAGTAGTTATAGTCCTAGCAGACAAAAATAGACCTACTTGTGTAGAAGACGGAAGCTTAGTAATGGGTAATTTAATGAATGCAGCTTACGGATTAGGCGTAGGCTCTTGCTGGATTCACAGAGCTAAAGAAGAATTTGAAAGTGAAGAAGGAAAGGAACTTCTTAAAAAATGGGGAATTGAAGGCGACTACATAGGCGTTGGACATTGCGTTTTAGGTTATGCTAAGGATCCACTTAAACCAGCAGCACCTCGTAAAGAAGGATATGTAGTTAGAGTTTAATAGATAGTTTGATATTTAGGAAAATGGATTTCGCTTTTCGAGATCCATTTTTTTAAATAAATTATAAAAGAGGGAGTTATTATGAAGAATATATTTAATGGGAATAAGAGTAAACGAGAAAATATGTTTAAACTAGTATCGAATTTTATATTTAAAAGTACAGAGAATTTTAATGAAGTAAATTTTACTTATTGGGAAAAAGAAGATGATATCAGAAAAAGAAAATCTATCATGACAACTGTTTTCAGAGGAAAACCAGCAAAAGAGCCTTGTTTTTCAAAAGAAGAAATATCGAGCATAGTTGAAGAAATTTTTGAAGTATCATATAAAAAATATGAATTGATAGACATCACGTTATGGCTAAAAGATTATATTTTAGAAAAAAACACGAGAAAAACAATTATAGGTTATAAAATAACTAAAAAGGGTTTGGCAAATATTTATGATGAAATAGAAGAAGTACCTGATGGTGATATTTTTTATGAAAATAATGAATTAGTCGATTTAATAGGCGAGTTGGGTGTTGAAGTAACAGAAGAAAATATTTGTACATTTGATGCAGATATGATGGATTCATATTTATATGGTAGTTTTATAAAAAGATTTGATGATATGACTGGTGAAAATTTAAATTTCACAGATATAGAAGTAGCAGATTTTGACGAAATGGAAGACTTGGGATTTGGCGAATCGAAAATTACTGTAAATTTTAAAATCAATGAAAAACCAGAATCTATATCGATTAATTTTGATGATGAGTGGTTTAATGAAGAATTTATTTATAAACTAAATCAAAAATTAATTGAATTAGGCAATAGCAAGTATTTTTATTTCACAAATAATGAAACTCAAGGAAATGTAATTTATGCCAGTTATGACGATATTAAAAAAATCAACGAAGCAATTGAAAAAGATGGTAGATTTGAACAATATTACATCTTATGAAATAAAAATAGATTATGAAGACGACATAGAAGATGCGGTATTTTTAAGTGAAAAAGAATTATTTATTATAGGTAATTGTTATAGTGCTATTAAGCTAGATTTGTAATGTAGTTATTGACTAACTGCAACTTAAATGATACAATTTTACTCTAATAATAGAGGTTACGAAGCCTACAAAAATCGTATTAATAGAGGTTGTGGAGCCTATCAAAATCACATTAATAGAGGTTTGCGAAACCTATCAAAATCGTTTTAATAGATAAGATTGA
>NZ_JBJDXL010000096.1:0-1576 GCF_051866655.1 Intestinibacter sp. | reverse complement strand
CCACCATCTACCTCAGTATACTCAAAATACTCAGAAGCAGTATTCTCTGCCACAGTACTAGCCTCTCCTTCTGCTGAAGCTAGATTAAAACTACTTACGACCGATTGATAAAGTCCCTCCATATCCGCAGTCTGTGCATAAGATATAATCTCGCCTAGACCGGAGTTAAATACAAATGAAATTGTAATTGCAAAAACTATTGCCTTTTTAAACAACCTTTTCATTTAAAATCTTTCCCCCTTTCAAAAAAAATTATACCTATTTTTGTGAAAAAATTTTTATGACTTTATCTTATAAGTATAATTTAATTTCACTGTTAAAACAATATTTTCCAAATTTAATTTTTACAAAAAAGGAAGTGAATACAAAATATGATCTACCCTATTTTGCAACACTTCCTTTATAATGCATCAAAAAAGCTTCCCCTATGATACTAATTTATCGTATCAATAAAGGAAGCATTTTATCTATTTCAATAAATCATTTACACTCTTTGATCCATTTGGATATTGTGAATAAACAGTATATTCATTTCCAGCCTTATCCTTATAAATCACATAAGCTGCAGCAGTAATCTGTACGTCAAATTGAGCTCTAGGTATACCTATTAATGTACCCAAATATGTTACATAATTTTCCTCTTCATTTACTTCATAATTGACCTTACCTACAGATCTAGCAATATTCTTAGTATCTAATGTCAATGTTTCTCCTTCAGGAAGTAAGCTTTTAGGAAGTATAATTGTTCCCTTTTCAACTATTTCATCGCCATCATCGTAAATCTTTGTACCAAATCTTATGCCGCTCTTATCGTCTACTACTGCTTTGACTTGGGCTCCAAGCATTTTGACATGTGCCCATTTAGCCTTGTAAGTTACATCTTTAGTGTATGTAGCCCCTGATTTATATTCTGTAGTTGTATCATCAGTATCTTCATACCATCCAACAAAAGTATATCCATCCTTAGTTGGTACTTCTGGTGTATAGTTCAATTTACCTTCTGAATCTACAGCTCTCTTTATAACTTGATCTCCATTATCTGGATTGAATTTTACAATATTTTCTACATCTACTGTTTCACCCTGTGGCACTGTGTACGTCTTGTCAACTGTTCCATTTCCATCAGTATCAACCTCAAGAACCATATCCTCTGTAGAAACTGGTTTAGTCCATATAACTGTGTTTTCAGTTATTGGAACATCATTTATTGTTGTCTCACTTTGCAGTTCATCATCTGAATTATAGTAGCGTACAGCATAATCCATTGTACCTTCACCAGTGCCCTCTAGAACAACATCATAATCATCGCTCTTATCTAAACAAAGCATTTTTATATCGTCGTTTTGTCCTATTATATCAAGTCTACCAAAAGAAGAACTTATATTAAGCCATGATGCTGATGAATCTAATACATCTTCATTTGTCGCGACATTTACATTGACTGGACAAGCCACACGAAGAACCATATAGTCAGATCCTTGTGGCTCTTGACTTAATGTTGAGTCGTCTGATAAAGTGCTAGTTCCATCAGTAATTTGTAATTTTTCTTTTATCCATTCTATTGTTTTAGCTTTTT
>NZ_JBJDXL010000095.1:0-1577 GCF_051866655.1 Intestinibacter sp. | reverse complement strand
CACTCGGAATATTAATATATAATTTTGGCGAGAAATGTGTGATAAAGTATTATTTTGTATTAATTTATTAAAAATAATGCTTTTTTTTTGTATGAAAGTACAAAACTATGTACAGGCAGTGTATTGAAATTTTAAAAAAGAGAATTATAATATAAGTAATTATCAAATATATAATGCGGTGTTTAGGCTTAATTGATTATTTTAGTTAGTTTTTTTAAGGAAAAGTCTTTAATTAAGAGGGAGAATTAAAGTACGAAAATTTTGTAAAAATGAGGATATAAAATTAAAAAATTTTGTTTATGTGGGGGAATACATATGGATAGGATAAATAATAATATAAAATTCTATACATTTATTGACATTTTAGAGACTTATTCGGATAAGAATGTCTCACTTTCGATTAAAGAGATTAATAATCATATGAAAAAGAGATTGGGAATTGTGCTGGATAGAAGGACGATTTACAACTATATGAGGGATATGAAGGCGCTTGGTTTTGATGTGAGTGATTATGATAAGCATAAAGAGGGGTATTATTTGAATTCGCATACGCTTGAGCCATATGAGATCAAGATTTTGTCGGATGCTGTTTTGACTAGCAATTTTATTACTAAGGGCAAGTCTTTGGAGCTGCTTGCAAAGCTTAAGTCTTTTAATTCTATATATCAGAATAGAGATTTTATTGATAATATTTTTATTGAGGATATACCTAAGTCTACTAATGAGGAAATTTTTTCTAATATGATGGTTATCGACAAGGCTATCAAGGAGGGAAAGAAGATTAGGTTTAATTATTGTAATTATGATTGTTTTAAGCGTTTGGTGTATAGGGTTGATGATGATGGCGAGAGAAAGGTTTATGTTAAGAGCCCTGTTTATTTGATTTTGAGGAATAAGAATTATTATTTGGTTTGTGCGGAGGAAAATTCTAATGTTCTTAAGAATTATCGAGTAGATAGGATGCTGAATGTGACTAAGCTAGAAGAGGATATTACGGAATTGTCTGCTTTTTTGGAGTGTAGAAATGGATTTAATCCAATGGAGTATTTGAGAAGGTCTTTTAAGATGTTTGGGGGAGAGCTTTCTATTATAATGGTAGAGTTTAAAAGAAATCTTTTGAATTATTTGCTAGATGAGTTCGGTGATTATGTATATATTATGGAAAAGGACAATTTTGAGAATAATAATTTGTCTCATGAGGTTAGATGGGACTGTTTTAGTTACCAAATTTTGGAGAAAATTTTGGGCGAAAAGACGTACGAGGAGTATATTTTGTCGGGGAAATATATAGAGGACAGCTATACTAGGGATGTGATAGATAGTTTTAGTGAGAAAATTAAGTCTATTATTGAAGATGGAATGGCTGGTGAGGCGCAAGAAAAGGCTGAGAGGAATTATGAGATAGTTGATTATAGTGCGGATAGAAGATTAGAGGTTGATATGGAGGCTGCAGATGAATGTGGCGACGGAGAGGACTGTGCTGGTCAGCGTGATGGCGGCGAAAAGAGATATTCTGACCAGTGCAGTGAAGACCAAGAGAGATATATCGGGGTTTTTGTGGCTAAGGACGGCATGGG
>NZ_JBJDXL010000094.1:0-1578 GCF_051866655.1 Intestinibacter sp. | reverse complement strand
TATAATACCTACTGCTAATACAAAGGACGAGCCACTTGAGATGTTCGAATGGGAGCTTAGAGTTCAAGCTTACCACAATAACGTGTTTATAGCTATGTGTAATCGTGTCGGCAAAGAGGGAAATATGGACTTTGCTGGAGAATCACTTGTAATAGACTGCGATGGAAATGTTGTGTTTAAGTCAGACGATAAGGAACAGCTGATAACTGTTGATATAGATTTGAGTAAATGCAAAGAAAGTCGTAAGAATAGACCTTACATAACTTTACATAGACCTGAAATGTACTTTTAATTAAAAACAGCCTCCTCTGGTAATTTATCAGAGAAGGCTTTTGCATTATTTATTTGTCATCTTCTTGTTTATAGTGTCTTTTTACTGCTTCTAAAATTATTTCCACAGCTTCGTCTATACTTATCTTGCTAGTATTTATGCAAAGGTCGAAATCTCTAGCATCTCCCCATTTCATACTTGTGTAGAAATTGTAGAAGGATGTTCTTTCCTTGTCTATTTTCTTGACTGTCTTAGCACTTTTCTTTTCTTCTATGCCGTGTTCTTCTATAGCTCTTTGTCTTCTAGTCTCAAAATCGGCATGTATGAATACGTCAATAGAATCAAATTTGTCCCTCAATGCATAATTAGCTGCTCTACCTACAAATATGCAAGATTCCTTTGAGGCCAAATCTTGAATTATATTGAATTGTTTCAAGAATAATTGATGCCCTAAAGGTAGTGAAGAGCTTGTTTGATCGTATGAAAAATAACTCAATGATTTTATAGGCTTTTCATCGTATTTTTCAAAAAATTCTTGGCAATAACCACTTTCTTTTGCTGCTATTGTAAGTAACTCTTTATCGTAGCAAGGTATGTTTAGAGCTTTGGCTAATTTTCTGCCTATTTCTCCTCCGCCGCTACCGTACTCTCTACTTATTGTTATGATTAAATTTTTCTTCATAGCTATTACCCCTTTCTATAACTATCTATACTATAATTATAGCAGAATTGATATTTTTATATAAGAAAATTTTTATATTTCTAAAAGGGCAGCTATATCATCTAGTACAGCTACATTTGGATAGCTCTCTAGCTTTTCTCTAGGTGTAGTTCCAGTTGTAACACCTACGAAGTCGACTTTAGCATTTTGTGCAGTTTCGGCGTCGATGTAGCTATCTCCTATGTATAGTGCGTTTTTTACCTCCATCATATCCATAATTTTAAATAGGCCTTCTGGGTTTGGTTTGTATTTTTCAACATGTTCTGTGCCTATTATTATGTCTACAAGATCTCTAGCCTCTAGGTTTACTAATATGTCGTTGATTCTTTGTCCCCATCTTGATGAAACTATTCCGATTTTTTTGTCGTTTGATTTTAGAGCTTGTAGCACTTTTTTTGCTTCTCCGATGAACACTGTCTCCTTGACTGTGATTTGGTCGGATCTTTCTTTTTGGTATTTTTTAAATAAATTTATGCTATCTTCGCTATTGTCTCCAGTTAAAATTGTGTATGCTTCTCCTAGAGGAATTCCTACAGTGTTTACAATATCGTCGTATGAAGCTCTTTTTAGATTTAATTTGTCAAAT
>NZ_JBJDXL010000093.1:0-6834 GCF_051866655.1 Intestinibacter sp. | reverse complement strand
TATATGCTTTATTTGATACATATAAAAATCAGAGCGATATATTTGAAATATCTAGGCAGGTTTTAGTAGAGGTTTTAAATAGAGTTGATAAGAACTTATTTATGATTGAAGATGAAGATTTTAACTTACTATCTTTGAATTTAATAAGAGCATTTTTACAAGAGATGAATTGCTACGAAGATAGAGAAGGGTTTGCTGAGAGCTTTCTAATAAAATATCAGCTAGATTTACTTTGTGACTTTAATTCTATTTATTCTCAAAATGGAGCTAAAAGCTTGACTAATATTTTTGACTATATAAAATTATATGAATTAGAGTTAATCGATCAAAATATGCTTTACAAAGCTGTATTTGAAAATTTAGATTTAGTTGAAAGTATTAAAATGCTAAATGAAGCTTTATCTAATAAAAATAGTAGGGTTTACGATAAATATTTTGTAGGTCGAGATCAAAATTGTAACGATAAGCAAAATTATCATAAATTGATTTTCGATATATATTTGAAAATAATGAGTACAATTATATCTGAAGAAATTAAAAGAGGAGACGGAAAATCTGACTTTACTAAAATTATAAAAGCTATAGAAACAGTTTATTCAGCAGAATTATTAATACAAATAATAAATGGAATAGGAAATGAAACAATAGAAAGAGGCGTTATGACTCCTTCTAGCAGAATAGATGTTTTAAGCTATTTACTAAAAATATGTAAACCGCTAGATATTGATAATGCAGATAAATTTAAGCAAATACTAAAAGGTACAAAGATATCTAAACAGAAATTAATCGAAGTATCTATGTACAATCCTATATGGGCGGATATAATAGGTGATAGTATAGGTCTTAAAGACTTAAAAAGCGGCTGCTACTATTTTATAGCTCATGCAAACAGATATATAGATAAAAATACAGAAGCCATCATCAAACAATATACTCCACTTGAAGCTGATGAATTAGAAAATGGAGCTTTTGATATAGAATGGTTCAAGGAGTGCTATGAAGGCTTGGGAAAAGAAAACTTTGACATATTGTATAAAAGTGCTAAATACGTTTCTGATAATTCTAAACATTCAAGAGCTAGACATTTTTGTGATGCAGTTACAGGTAAGCTAGATAAAGATGAAGTAAAAAATAAAATAATGGAAAAAAGAAATAAAGACATGTTAATCGCCTATGCGTTGATTCCAATAGAAGGAGAACAGGATTTATTTGAAAGATATGAGTATATCCAGCAATTTTTAAAGGAAAGTAAAAAATTTGGAGCACAGAGAAGAAATAGCGAAAAAATTGCATGTGAAATGGCGATTAGAAACCTAGCCATTAACAGTGGTTATGGTGATGATATGAGATTTATTTTATATATGGAGGGAAATTTATCTGGATATATAGATAACTATTTTAAACCAAAAGATATAGACGATATCACGGTAAGGCTGATGATAGATGATCGAGGGATGAGTTTTATCGAATGTATAAAAAATGGAAAGCAGCTAAAAGGCATTCCTGCAAAGTATAAAAAGAATCAATACATAATCGAAATTAAAGAAGTATGTGATAAATTGAAAAATCAACGTGATAGAGTCTTAAAGATGATGGAAGAATTTATGGAGAGCAGAAATAAACTCAAATATAAAGAGCTGAGTTCTTTAATGAAAAATTCTGTTACGGAGCCTATTTTGAGAAATTTAGTTTTTGTAAGAGATGAAAATACAGTATGGGGATTTTTAAGAGAAGGCGGATTTATAGATTTCGATGGTAGGACTTACGATGTAGATGAAGAGGATAACATTAGAGTGGCACATAGTTTTAATTTGTACGAGAATGATGTTTTAAATGAATATAAAAATTATTTGTTGGATAAAAAAATAGTTCAGCCTTTTAAACAGGTATTTAGAGAATTGTATTTAAAAGCAGATAATGAACTAGATAAATCTAGTAGCTTTAGGTATTCAAATAAACAAATACCAGTTAAAAAATCTATAGCAGTCTTAAAATCAAGACGCTGGATTTGTGATTATGATATAGGTCTACACAAAGTATTTTATAAGGAAAATATAATTGCAGATATAATTATAGATTCTGATTGGTTTTATCCAGATAGTACAGGGATGGCTTTAATTGAAGAAATCTATTTTTACGATAGAAAAAGCTTTAATCCTATAAAAATAAGTCAAGTTCCCGATATAATCTACAGTGAAGTAATGCGAGATGTAGATCTTTTGGTGAACTTATAAAATTTAGAGGAGCACAATATGGGAAGACAAATCAATTATTATATGGATTTAGAATCGTATAAATTATTAGTACAAAAGGCATTAAAGCTAGGTTTTAAAGTAGTAGTAGAAGATAAAAAGGATATTAAAGTATATGATTTTATCGAGGATATTCAATTTAAACAAATGGGAATGTATTTTTATTTACAAGAATTAGGTGAGTTTGTATTTAGTGAAAGTGGATATTTAGATAGAGATCGAAGTCAATTAGTTGAAGCAGGTTTTTCTTGTATATACGAATATAAGAAAGAGATCTCACGAGCTCGTCTATGGGTATCGACTGGATATTGGAATGAAAATGAAGAGTTTATACATAGAAACCAACTATTAGATAAAAAATATTCTTCATTAGTTAGATATGTCAAAAAATTAGCGCCTTATACAGAAATTGAAAAGAAGTCATATAATCCAAGATGTGATTGTAGGACATATATCACAAAGGAATATATAACACCAGTTTTTCTTGAGATGATAAAATCGGGTGGATATAGTTGTGTGTAATAACTATGTTGACATAATCAATACAAAAAATATAAAATAATTTGGAAAAGTAGGTGATTTTATGTATAAACCAAAGTTAGAAAAGGATATTAGATGTCCATTAGAATATGGCTTGGAAGTATTCGGTGGTAAATGGAAATCGAGAATAATTTGTGTTTTAGCTGAAAAAAAGGTACTTCGATATAATCAAATAAGAAAAGAAATGGTGAATATTACTGATGCAGTTTTGGCATCAGCTCTTAAAGAATTGATTGAGGACAATATTATTGAACGAAAGCAATATAATGAGATACCACCTCGAGTTGAATATTCATTAACAGAAAAAGGAATGTCGGTTGTTCCAATTTTACAAAGTATTTGCAAGTGGTCAGGTGCATTTTATAATGAAAGTAACGAAAAAACACTAGCTCAGTGTCAAAAATGCAATTACAATGTTCCTAAATAGGTACTATGAAATTTAATAGTAACTTATTAATTTCTTAATATATTGTTGTATTCCGGGATTATTTTTATAATAACAGTGTAAAATAATTAAGGGGGAAACAACAATGAATCAAAATGTAGTTAATTTATTAAAAGAACAAATATGGTATTTAGGAACTTATAACAATGAACCAAATGCTGTGCCAGTTGCATTTAAGGATGTTACTGAAGATGGAAAATTAGTAGTTGGAGATGTTTTTCTTGACGAAACATTAAAAAACATAGAAGCTAATGGAAAAATAGCAGTATCTGCATGCAATGCAAGCACAATGGAAGGTTATCAAGTTAAAGGAACAGCAAAATACATAACAGAAGGCGATGTAGTTGAAACATTTAAAAAATTAGTATCTGATATGTTTAACGGTGCTGCTACAGCAAAAGGTGCTTTAGTAATAACACCAGAAAAGGTTATTGTTACTACTCCAGGTAGTGATAATAAAAAAGTATTATAAAAAAATTTTAAAATACATATATTTTTAGAATCTCATAAAACGAACCCAAACAAACCTCATTTACCAATAAATATTTAAAAAATAGGATATTAAAATAGATTCTCTATTCTAATATCCTAATTTTTTTGTATTTTATAATTGTAAAATAAACCAATCATATATAAAACTCTAAAAAAATAATAAAATTTCTTGACTTTTAAAACTTACAAATGTAATCTATAAGTATAAGGACTACATTTGTAAGTTTTGAAGGAGGAGAATAAATGAAACAAAATATATCAGAATCAGAATTAGAAGTTATGAAGGTTTTATGGAAAATAGGGGAAGCTTCAAGCGCACAGATAGTTGAACAATTAAAAGACAGTAGCGATTGGAAGCCAAAGACAATCCAGACATTAATCACACGCCTTGTGTCAAAGGGATTTATAGATGTGGACAAGACAAATAGAAAATTATTCATATACAAACCAGCTATAAGTGAACGCGAGTACAAAGACTCTGCAAGTAAGTCATTTTTAGAAAAGCTCTACAATGGATCTATTAATAAGATGGTTTTGAGCTTTGTAAAGGAAAATAAGTTATCGAAGGAAGAGATAGACGAGCTAAGAGATATTTTAAAGGATGAGGATTAGGGGAGAGATTATATGGATATAGATTTATACTATTTAATGGATAATGTTTATGGCTATTTAGCTACGGCAGGTATTTATGCAGCGATAGTAGGAATAGTAATATTAATTGCAAGACAAATTTTAAATAAAAAAATAGGTAAAAAATATTTATGCATGCTTTGGCTTATATTTATTGTTAAGTTGATAATACCTTTTGCTCCAGAAAGTAGTTTTAGTATATTTAATGAAATACCTTTTTTAAAGAATGATATACCTACTACATTTGAAGATATATTTTATAGAAATAAAAATTATGATACTCAAATATACAGTGTTGATAATTTAAATGATTACGAGGATTTAAGTAAAAATGAAGCTGAAGTTGTAGAACATACAGATAATAATAAACAAACTTCAGATGAAAATTTTAAATATAATATTGAACAAAATAGCAATAATAATGGATTAGTAAGTAGCTTTGATATACTTGATTTAATTTTAATTATAGAATTTTTAATGATATTAGCATATGCATTTATGTATTTTAAATTTAATAAAAAAATAAATATTTATCAGCGAAATTGCGACAGAATAGATGATATATTTAAAAATACTTTAAAAAGGATGAATATAAATAAAAAAATAGATTTAATTATAACTGATTCGGTAAATACACCATCTATAATAGGTATTTTAAAAGTCAAGGTATTACTTCCTAGTAATTTAATTGATTTGGATGATTCTCAGTTAGAATATATATTCTTGCATGAATTATGTCACTATAAGAGAAAGGATAATATTTTTAATTATTTATTAGTTTTTTTACAATGTCTTCATATAACTAATGCTGTAGTTTGGATTTCATTTAAAAAAATAAGAGATGATATAGAGTTAGCATGTGATGAAAAAGTATTGTCAATTTTAAATAAAGAAGAGCACAATAAATATGGACTTACAATACTGGATGTGTTAGAACGAATTAATTGTAATAAAAGTATGGTTTTAGGACTTAGTATGGTTAGCGATAAAGAAGTAATAAAAAGTAGATTAGAGATTATTAAAAAATTTAAAAATTTAAAACATAAGAAAATATTGGCTTTAGTTAGTATAGTTTCTGTTTTAGTATTGGCTTCTGTATCTTTGACGAATGGCGAAGTTTTAGTAGATCAAGAAGAATTTGAAAATAGTTACATAGATAGACTTTTTGAAAATAAGGTTGATTATATAGAGAGTGAAGATAGTATAGAATTTTTATTGCATGAGATAAATTGTACACAAAGAGATGGTCCGCTTGAGTTAAGTTGTTCTGTTTATCCTATAAATAGTATAAAGTTTATAGATAAAAAAAATCATAGTAGTTTTATGATTACTTATGAAACGAATCATATAGATTTATCTGATATGGAAAATAATTTATATAAGGATTCTGCCATAATGTTTACATTAATCAAAAATTTAAATGAGGTAGATTATAATATAATAATCAAAGATGATAATAATGTGAGGATTGAGGATAGAAAAAAATATCAATTTAATTTTAAAAGAAAGGATATAGAAGCAAAATTAAATATAAAATTAAATGATATAGAATATGATAAATACGATGAATTTTTAATAGCTTTATCAAGTAGTACAGAAGGAGAATCTAGTTTAAATAATGCTATAGAAAAATATTTATACAATAAATCTTCATTACTTTCGAAAGATGCATTTTATTATGCTTTTGCGCTAAATGAAGAGGATTTTGGATCATTTTCTGAATTTGAAACTACAAGCTATGCGATAATAGGAAAAGACGAAGATGATAAAACGGTAACAGTGTATTTACTATATGTTATTGGTGTATTTTCATTTGAAGATGATAAATTTATTTTAAGTGAGGATTCTGAAATTGTACCTGTAAGATTAAGATTTTCTAAAAATAAGAATGGTCAATATTCCTTAATTGAAGAAAAATATATACAAAATTATGGAAATTATATTTTCTCAAGATCAAAAGCTGTTGTTTTTCAAAAAGATTCAATATTGATTAGTCTTTCAGATTATATAAGACAAGTTTTTCCTAAGGAAGAATCATATAAAGCTATATATGGCGATTATGAAAATAAATTAGGCAGAGAATTAGAAAAAAATGCTAAAAGATACTTAGAATCAATAAATAGTGATGCAAAAATAGAATTATCCAATTATTATGATGATGATTCGAGTTTTAATATAAGTGAAGATGCATATAATAAGCTTTATGATATAAGTTTAATTAATAAGTATCCTCTTATTAAAGATAGTTGTAAAGGATTTGAAAATGGTAAAGTATATATTTATGAATCTAAACAAGATGGAAACATACTGATTTTTACTAAATACAATGCATATAGGGATAAAATATTAGAAAGAATTAAACTTAAAGTCGATGGCGATGAAGTTACTGTAATAGAAGAATAAATCTATGTTGACATAATAAATACAAAAGATTAATATTTTAATAAATAAAGATAAAAACACAGTTCTGGTTGG
>NZ_JBJDXL010000092.1:0-6843 GCF_051866655.1 Intestinibacter sp. | reverse complement strand
GAAACCTCCTCTAATCTAGATAGTGAAACATACCTACTTAATTTATTTGAACTAAAAATCTTACTTTGACCAGTATAATTAATAGAAAGAGGCATAAATAGAGAACAAATTATTAAAATTAATACTAATACACCTAAATTTTTTTTTAATTTCAATCAATTCTCCTCCTATTATTTTTCTTGATAATAAATTATATCATAAGTTCATATAGTATAGGAAAATATATTCCATTTAAAGGTTATTTTTTTAAAAAAACTCGAGCCCATAAGCTCGAGTTTAAATATTTCTAATCTACTAAATCTTGATTAAATCCGTATTTAGTTACATATCCATCGATTGACCATACATTTAACTTTTGGTCCTTAGCTTCATATTGAGCATCGTAAAGCATGTCTAAATGGCGCACACCCTCTTTTATATATGCAACTCTAGCTAAGCCCTCTCTCAATATTTCAGCATTGTACATTTTCATTTCATCGCCATCTTTATACCATAAATAGCCTAAATATCTATCGTAATCGTCTTGTAAAGGCCCATCAGTCTCTACATAAGCAACATCACCTTGTTTAAGCTTGTCCTTCGCAAAAGCTGTAGCAACGTCTCCTAAATAGTCTTTTTCTTTGGTATCTTCTGGACAATCTATTAATAGAGTACGAATTCTTATACTTTGACCATTTTCAAGCTTTAATTTCATTGTATCTCCATCTACTACTCTTTCGATAGTAACCTTGTACACATAATCTGGAACTTCTCCATTTGACAAACTTTCCTTTAATCCTTCATAATCAAGAGGCTCTTCAGGTTCATCGATTTGTTCGATATCTTTTTGAGATTCTATATCATTTTCGCCTAAAATGATTTCATCACTAGAACTGCTTGAACTACTTGAAATATTTGAGCTACTTGAATCACTTGAACTAGATTCTACAGATATGTCTATCTCACAGCCACATAAAAATAGTCCAATTGATATTACTAAAAGCATCAATAATTTTTTTCATTTTGTAATCTCCCTTATTTAATCAAATTTTTAAGCTATTCGATTTAATTTTAACATAAATTTGAAAAACTTACATTCAAAATTTTTAAATACAGATAGTTTTCAAAAAATAAAGAGATCGACGTAAAATCAATTTACGGCGATCCCTTAAATATACTATTTACTCTATTTATATATTTCAATATTGTGAAATACAGTTTTTCCCTTTGAGTCATTTCTGTACATATGATTTAAAGTTCCATCGAACTTCAAACTATGACCAGCCTTTAATTCATAAACTTCTTTTTCTATTTGAACAGTTAAAGTTCCTTCTATTACAAGAATCATTTCTTCTAAAACATTTTTATGTGTAGCGGAAATATGTTTGCATCCTTCATCTAATTCAATTAAAAATACATCTACACCGCTTTTTGAGTCAAATGGAAATATTGGATATAATCTCATATGCCCATTTTCTTCTTCGATAATCTCAACATCTTCTTTTTTTACTAAAACTAATTCATTTTGATTATCATCTAGCAAAGATGTAAAATTAACCTTTAGTCCAGATGAAATTTTCCATAATGTAGATATTGTCGGACTCGATTCTCCTCTTTCAATTTGTCCTAGCATAGCCTTGCTGACACCTGTCATCTTAGATGCTTCATCTAAACTTAACCCTAAACCATTTCTCAATCTTCTTAAATTTTGTCCCACTTTTGGAAGTTGTGACATCATAAATAAATCTCCTCGCCTTTTAAATTTATGACTACTTATAACTAACTACCTCGACTCCACAGTTTCTAACTACTTCTTCAAGAGAAGTCATTTTTTCTTTAGTTGGAACTTCAAACCTATGAATATAATCATAAAGTCCTAAAGCCTTGTATTTGTCTAGTCCCAGCATATGATAAGGTAATAATTCCATTTTAGGATTTTTTACATTTTCTTTAACAAATTCTGCAGTCTTTTTAATATTATCTATGCTGTCATTAAATCCTGGTATTACAGGAACTCTAATCACCATACTTTTGTTGAATGTAGCCATTTTCTTGATATTATCAAGTATTTTTTTATTGCTAATACCTGTGTATTCTCTATGTTTTTCGTCATCCATATTTTTTATGTCTACAAAAATATGGTCTAATTTTTCTAAAACGTCTTTACATTTTTCAAAGTCAAATAATGCACAAGTTTCTATAGCAGTATATATACCCTTTTTATAAAAATAATATACCAATTCTCTTAAAAATTCAAGTTGATTAGTAGGTTCGCCTCCAGAAAATGTTATCCCACCTCCAGAAGATAAGAAGAAAATAAGGTCTTTTTCGATTTCTTTTATAACTTCATCAGTCGTCATCTCTTTCGTCATTTGGCTAATTGCATCTTGAGTACATCTTTTTATACATTCACCACATAAATCACATTTTTCATTTACTTGCTTTCTGTCAAATAGAGAAGTTATGCCCTGTGGACATACGCTTACACATCTTTTACATCCTACACAACGATCTTTTGATACAGCTAGTTTTACAATTCCTGACCATGAGTCTGGATTAGAACACCATCTGCATTTTAGAGGGCAACCCTCTAAAAATACAGTGGTTCTTATTCCATCTCCGTCATTAACTGAAAAACGCTGAATTCTAACTACGTTTCCCTTAACTGACATCTATCTCTCCTAATTAGAAGCTTTCATGTGCATTTCTAGCCATTATAGCATCTTGCATTTCTTTTGATAGATTTACGAATTGAGTTGAATATCCTGCAACTCTTACTAGTAAATCTTTATAGTCTTCTGGATGTTCTTGTGCTTTTTTAAGTATTTCATTAGAAACTGTATTAAATTGTACGTGGAATGCTCCAAGTGCAAAGTATGATTGTATTGTAGAAGCTAAGTTTCTAAGTCCTCTTGGAGTATTTACTAAATCATGACTAAATCTTAGGTTAAGTAAAGTTCCTCCAGAGTGGAAATCATGTTGTATTTTAGCAGCTGATTTCATAGCAGCTAAAGGAGTTTCTGTATCAGTTCCTGCATATGGAGATACACCTTCTGTTATAGGTTGACCTGCATATCTACCATCAGGAGTTGCTCCTATTATTCTACCAGTTGGTATATAGTTTGATATACCCATAAATGCAGTAGTAAATGGAGATCCAAATATATCTTTGTATTGTTTAACTTCATGATAATAGAAGTTAGATACTTCTACAGCTATTTTATCTACATAATCATCGTCGTTACCATATTTCGGAACGCTTAATGCTAATTTTCTTAATTCTTCGTATCCTTCCCAGTTAGCATTTAGAGCTTTATTTAATTCTGCTAGAGTAGTTACTTTATCTTCGAATACTAATTTTTTGATAACAGCTAAACAGTTAGCTACAACACCTAGACCTATACCTGTAAGAACTGGTCCTACATTGTATTTTGCTCCACCTTTACTTAAATCTTGACCTTTTTCGAAGCATCCATCAACACATATTGATAAGTATGGTCTTGGAACAACTTCTGTATGAACTTGTTGAGCTACTATAGAACCTACTACTGAATGTTTTATTAAGTTTTTAAATTGTTTGTAGAAAGCATCTTCTACTTCTTTGTAAGATACAAATTCTTCTACAGGTTTTTCTTCTAGACCCATTTGTTCTCCAGTCATTCTAGCTTTACCTTGGTTTATAGCGTATTCAAGTGCTGCTGCAAAGTTTATATTTACAGTTGCTGTCCATTCACCTACTTTTCTAAAGTGAGGAACTACGCAACCACAGTTATTCCAGTCTCTCGCATCTTCTGGAGTAAGTCCATTTTGAAGCATCATTTGAGTACCACAAGCATCGTTGTGTATTGCTGGGAATCCTGTTCCTTCTGCAACTAAATCACAAACTGCCATTATAAAGTCATCTGGTGCACCTTGATGAATTCTAACACTTAATCCTGGTTGATGAGTTTTTACATCTTTAGTAGCTTCTAAGCATAAGTAAGTTAAATCGTTAGTAGCATCTGATCCATCACGTTTTCTACCACCAACAGTTAAGTTTTGGAATTGGTTGTATCCTGCAAAATATCCTGCTGTATTTTCAGATATAGTCCATACCCATTCAGAATATTTTATCCATAGAGCTTCTATTAATTCTAATGCTCCATCTCTATCTAATTTTCCTTCTTTTATATCTTTTTCGTAGTATGGATACATATATTGGTCAAATCTACCTGGGTTAAGAGATAGAGGATTTTCACATATGATTCCACCTACTTGTACAAACCATATAAATTGAATTGCTTCATAGAAGCTTTCTGGTGGATTAGCTGGAACTTTTTTACAAACATCTCCTATTTTTATAAGTTCAGCTTTTCTCTTTTCATCTGTTTCTTTTTCTGCCATTTCATAAGCTAAATCAGAATATCTTTTCGCGAAAGTCATTATACCATCGCATATTATAACTATAGATTTGTAGAATTCTATTTTTTCCATATTTTCTGGTACAGTTATATCTAATTCTTCTATTTTAGCTAAAGCTTCTTCTTTTATTTTTTTGTATCCTTTTGGAAGTAATATGTCTTCATAATCTGGAGTTACTTCACCAACTGCTTGTCTCCATTTTGAGTCATTGTCTAGTACTCCTGTATCTATTAATATTTTTGCTGTTTCTTCTGGTAATCTATTTAAGTATATTTCTTCTAGTGATTTACCTTTCCAGTAAGGGAAGATTTCTTTTCTTGTAAATTCTCTTTGTTCATCAGTCATTTCATATGGGTCTTGTCCTCTAGTAGAGAATTTGTCCATTTCTTTGTCTACCCATTTCCAAGAGAATTCTGGAGTAAGTATACCTGTTCTTTTGAATTCACCTGCTGTACCTACTATTATTTCGTCATCGAATATAGTTACTGGTAATTTTTCGCATGCTGCTAGATAAGCCTTTGCACTTCTTATGCACATAGGTTGTCCTTCTGTTTCTCTGTATGAATCTGTATATATTTTTGCTCTTTCACAGCTTATTTGTGGTTTAGTATTAACGTAATCTTGTCTAAATTTTTCTATTCTACTTGTTACACTCATTATAACAGCCCCCTTTATGTTATATTCTACTTTGTATGTTATTTTATATGTTTCTTTTATTATACTATACTTTACCCGTAAAATATATACCTTAAACTAAATTTTTGAAAAAATTTTTTTATAAGAAAATTTTTATTTTGACAGTTCAAAAATTCTTATATAAGATTTTATTAACGACTAATAACGTAAATTATTTTTAAATTTGATGGAGGGTTATTTATGAATAAAATTAAAATTGCATTAATCCAAATGCATGTAGAGGTAGATAAATATAAAAACTTAGAAAATGCAAGTGAATTTGTAAAAAAAGTAGCCAAAGAAGGTTGTGATATAGCAGTTCTTCCTGAGATGTTTACAACACCTTATAAAACTGATAATTTTCCAATATATGCAGAATTAGAAGGCGATAAATCATTTAAACTACTTTCAAATATGGCAAAGGAAAATAACATATATTTAGTAGGAGGCTCTATACCTGAAAAAGACGATAAAAATTTAGTCTACAATACATCTTATATATTCGACAGAAATGGTAACAAAATAGGCAAACACAGAAAAGTACATTTATTCGATATAGATGTAGAAAATGGACAATCATTTAAAGAATCCGATACTTTGACAGCCGGAGATAAGGTGACTGTATTCGATACTGAATTTGGTAAAATAGGTCTTTGTATATGCTTTGACTTTAGATTTCCTGAATTAGCTAGACTTATGGCTCAAAAGGGAGCAAAAGTGATTATCGTACCTGCTGCATTTAATATGACTACAGGACCTGCTCATTGGGACTTGATGTTTAGATCTAGAGCTATAGATAATCAAGTATATGCAATTGGATGTGCTCCTAGCAGAGATATAAATGGATGCTATGTTTCTTATGCAAATTCTATAGTCGCATCTCCTTGGGGCGATATTTTATATAAGATGGATGAAAAGGAAGGTTACAAAATTGTAGAAATAGATTTAAATTACGTAGATAAAATTAGAAAAGAGCTTCCTCTGATGTCAGCCAGAAGACTTGACTTATATGAATTAAAAGAAAAATAAAAAAACTCCCCCGCAATTTTGAAGTATCCCTAAAAAGTTAGACATAAAATCTAACACTTAGAGGTCATCTCAAATAAGCAGGGGATTCTTTATGCTTTTTTTCTTTTAAAATCTACTTTTTTTACATTGTTTTTATTGTTTTTCAACTTCAACGTATCTGGTTTAAGATCCATTAAGATTTCTAAATCCTCAGGATATAAAATTATACCTCTATCGTATAGCTTATCGATTAAAGTTGCATTGCTAACTATATTATTTTCTATCAACGCTTCATACGCCATCTTAAGCAGGGATGAATCGTGTAATTTGAATTTGTCATCTAAAGGCTCATTTTTATCCCAACCTCTTTTTTGCCAATCGTCTAGCAGATAATTGTATTTTTTATAGCTTATGACACCTAAGCTATAAGCTCTATAAATAAGTAAGCTCACAGGAACTGCCCATTTAGCTTTTAGCTTAATATAAGATTCTAGCTCATTTGTATCCTCTAGGCTGTTTAAAAATGCTTGTTTTGGAAGTAAAAACTCGCTTGCAAATTCATCGCAATCAAATTTCTTTAGAGATAAATTCAATATATCACTCACAATATACCCTAGCTCACATGCTAAATCGTGATTTCTAAGAGGTGCTATATTTCTATCTTCCCCTAGGCAAACCACATACTTTTTATCTAAATCAACAGATTGTCTTTGAGTAAAAGGACTTGCTCCTTTTCTATTTACATTCATATAGCTGATTATTACTCCCTTTGCAGTCATA
>NZ_JBJDXL010000091.1:0-6860 GCF_051866655.1 Intestinibacter sp. | reverse complement strand
AGGCCCTTATACAGTTTGAAGCAGTCTTAGACAAACAAGATAGTATTTTGATAGAACAAGCTAGAGACGAGTTTAAGAGGGTTTTAGATGAAATAGAGGATGAAGAACTTTAAGATAAAACGCCTCTTGATAGGTTAATTTCAAGGGGCGTTTTAAATATTATAGATTATTTATCAAGCAAGCGTAGAATTTGCAAGCATCTTTTATCTTATCGATATCACAATGCTCATCGACCATATGGGCAAGCTTGTACTCTCCAGGACCAAATCCTATAGTAGGTACTCCCATGCTGACTGGAGTGACGGCATTTGTTCCAAAATCCCAGAAGTCGTATTTTTCAGGCTTAGCTCCAAATGTCTCTTCGTAAGATTTATCACATGCAAGTGTAAGCTCGTGATTTCTATCTATTTTCCAAGGAGCGTGGATTGGCTCGTAAACTAATTTAGCTCCATTCCAGCTAGTATGTCTAAGCGTACCTATTTGCCAAGTCGCTCTTTTTCCTTCTATGATGGCATCCATTTCTTTTTTAACATCTTCTTCAGTTTCTCCAAGGATCATTCTTCTATCTATGTAAATGCTGCATTCACTTGGAACTGCATTTAGAGATGCGCTTACACAATTTATATCTGATAAAACCATAGTTCCATGAGGATTTCCCTTTTCAAATAATTCTTTGTTTTTAGCTTCAACTCTTTGAATTATTTCAGCCATTTCGTATACGGCATTTATTCCTTTTTCAGGAGCTGAGCCGTGAGCTGATACACCGTGAGTAGTTATAAGTATTTGAGCTTTACCTTTGTGGCCTAGTGTGATTATATTGTCTGATGGTTCACATATAACTACGTAGTCTGGTTTTAAATTGTATTCTTCGAAAAACATCTTTATATTTACACCATCGCAGAATTCTTCACATACTGAACCAGTAACATAGATAGTTTTTCCTTGTAGTAAATTACATTCTTTAGCAATTGCTGCAGCGTAGACAGATGCGGCAAGACCTGATTTCATATCTACAGAGCCTCTACCGTATAATTGATTATCTATTATTTTTGCTTCAAAAGGTGGAACAGTCCAATCTTCAGGATTTGGAACTTGAACTGTATCTAGATGTGAATCAAACATTATTATTTTTTTTCCTGTACCGATTTTTCCTATTACATTTCCTGTAGAATCTATAAATGCTTCATCGTATCCCAACTCTTTCATTTTATTTAAAACTGCTTCTACAATTTTTCCTTCTTCATCAGAGTAGCTTCTAATTTTTACTAGCTCTTGAGTGAATTTTATCAAATCATCTCCGTATTTTTTGCAGACTTCCAAAATATTATTTTTTTCCATAAAAATACCTCCTAAATATGTAACAGTATATGTTTAAAGTTTTGTTATTGATTGTTGAGTTTTTTCTTAATATAATTATATTTAAGAAATATATGTATTTATATCTAAATATTGTCTATTTATATAACTGTATTGTGAAGAGGTGGTAAAATGCAAATATACAATATAAAAGTCGATGAAAATAAAAAAGAAACTACAAATCATGGCATCTATGAATTTCCTATAGTCATATACGAAACTGTTTTAGAAAAAAATGTGCTTGGATTTGTCAATTGGCATTGGCATGAGGAATTACAATTTTGTATAGTTACAAAGGGAGTTGTCGATTTTTATGTGTCTGAAAATAAGTACACTTTAAATGAAGGTGACGGTATATTTATAAACAGTCAGTACTTACATATGGCAAAACCTGTATCATCTCCTTTAAATTCTTATATATGCATAGATTTTCATCCTAAGTTAATAGGATCATTTCAAGGGAGCATTATAGGACAGAAATATATAAATCCTTATTTAAGTTGTAGAAATATTACAGCTATAGTTTTAAGTAGAGAAATCGAGTGGCAAAATTTTATATTGGAGAAGATAAAAGAAGTGCATAAACTCAATTATGAAAAAAGTGATTTATATGAATTTGATATATATTTAAAATTATTAGAGATTTGGAAAATGATAATAGTAAATGTAAAAACTGATTACGATAGCTACGACAGACCGAAGAGTGATGATGATAACAGGCTTAAATCGATTTTTTCTTATATACACCAAAATTATATGAATAAAATAGCATTAGAGGATATAGCGAAAAGTGTGCATTTGAGCAAGAGCGAATGTTGCCATTTATTTAAAAGAAATGTAAAATGTACTATATTTGAGTACATTCAAGATTACAGAATCAATAAAAGCATCGATTTTCTAAAAAACACAAATATGTCCATCAGCCAGATTTCATATGAAAATGGATTTTGCTCTTCTAGCTATTATTGTGAGGTATTTAGGAAAAAGACAGGTATGACGCCTAAGGAGTATAGAAATTTAAACAAATAAAAAATACTAGCTTACTATTTCAAAAGCTAGTATTTTAAAAATAACTTTATAGAATTTGTATAGTATCTTCCATTTCGTCGTCTTTTATCATTTTATTTAATATTTCATTGGCTATTTGAGGAGTGTTCCATTCTAAGCCCTTTATATACTCAATTATTTGCAATGCTTCGTTGTATATAGTTGGGTATTTTTGTTTGTAGATTTCCTCAAATGGATTTTCTATATCGTCGTCAAGTAAATTCCAATCTAAGCTCTTTTGAATTAGTAGACATTTTAAAAAGTGCTTGTCATACTTATGTAGTTTTTCTTCTTCTTGATATGAATTAACTACAGGTACTTGTATTTCTATTGATTTTTCAATATGAGCTTTAAAGTCAAATCCATATTGTTTAAGCTGTCTATTTATTATAGGATCTAGGATAACATTGTTTAATACTGAAGCTAAATAGGCTTTTTTAGCATCATTTCCTATTATACCACAACTTGGATATCCAGATTCTGATAATACTAAATGGCCTATTTCGTGAGCTAGGTCAAAATAATCTTTTTCATTTACAGGTATATCCTTAAGTAAAATTGCATATGTATCTTCTCCAAGCTTAAGGCTTCTCATATTTCCATTTAAATCTGGTTTGTGAAGCCACATAATAGGCTTTCTGATCCATCTAAGGTTATCACATAAATATTCATATAAAAGCTGTGAGCTTCCCATCAATTGACCCATCATATAGTTGAAATCTATGTATTGTGCATTTAGAGTGTCTTTTAAAAACTTGTCTCTCTCAATTTGGTTTATACAGCAGTTTTTATATTTTTTGCCACTTCTACAAGGGCAGTCATCATTTCTCCCTATTTTTGTCATATCATTTCCTCCATATGTACTAGAAATTGAGGTGCAGAAAAATACCACACCTAGTAATAATATAAATTATTATTTACATATAAGTAATTTCTATAAAAAATATGAATATCCTTTAATTTTTTACAAATGGATAAAAAAGCAAATGTCGAAAAATGATTTTTAATATGAACTTTGTTAAATTTTTCTGAAAATATAATTGATGTTTTAAACTAATTTTTGTGAAAACTTTAAAATAGCACTATGTTTTTAGTAATATTTTGTATACTTGTATACTTGATTTTATTCGAATATAAAATTGACAAATAATGCAAAAGCTGATATGATTTAATTAATAAATCAATAAAAGATACAAATAAAAAATAGTGATGAAAATCAGATAAATTCTCCGATTTTAATTTGCCTAAGGTATAAATATTTATTATGGAAATTAAAACGTTAGGGTATATTTAGAAATGGATATGCCTCCCGGTGGAAAGGAGAGAACTTATTAATATTAGTAGTATTATATTAATTAGTAACGAATCTCCTTTACGTAGAAGGAGATTTTTTTATTGATTAGATTAGCGGATTTTTATAGATTTTAAATTTATTTAAAATTTTCTAAATATAATCTATTTTCAAAGTATTGATTTATTTAATAAAGTTTGGTTGGTTATCATAAGCTTTTTCAATTTTCAGGAAAAGGTTTTGATATAGATTTTATATATAATTTTAATTTAATTTAAGCTTTTTAAAAGCTTTGATTATTTAAGAGTTATAGGCTTATATAAAGGGGGAATTAGAATTGTTATTAAAGAGACATTTTTTCATTAATGGTGTTAAGAGAAACTTAATGGTAGATCCAGAAAGTAGTTTAGCAACTGTATTACGTGAACAATTAATGCTTACAGGATGTAAAATAGGTTGTAACCAAGGACACTGTGGTACTTGTACAGTTATATTAAATGGTAAACCTGTTCGTTCTTGTATAGTAAAAATGAAAAAAGTTCCAGAAGAATCTGTAATAGAAACTGTAGAAGGTTTAGCTAATGGTGATGAACTACATCCACTACAAGTTGCTTGGATGGGACATGGTTGTGCTCAATGTGGTTACTGTACTCCAGGTTTCTTAATGTCATCTAAAGCTTTACTAGCAGAAAATCCTTCTCCAACTAGAGAAGAAGTAAGAGATTGGTTCCAAAAACATAAAAACTTATGCCGTTGTACTGGATACAAACCATTAGTTGATGCTGTTATGGATGCAGCAGCAGTAATGAGAGGCGAAAAATCTGTTGATGATTTAATATTCAAACCAGTAGGAAATGATATACTAGGTACTGATTATATAAGACCATCTGCAAAAGCTAAAGTAACTGGTACTTGGGATTACGGTGCTGATATAGACTTACAAATGCCAGAAGGTACTTTAAAATTAGCTTTAGTTCAAGCTGAAGTATCACATGCTTTAATAAAAGGAATAGACTATTCTGAAGCATTAAAGGTTCCTGGTGTTCATAAAGTTATAACTGCTAAAGATGTTAAAGGTAATAATAGAATAAACGGTTTAGTATTCTTCCCAGGATACAACAAAGGTGATGGTTGGGATAGACCAGTTCTTTGTGACGAAAAAGTATTCCAATATGGTGATGCTATAGCAGTAGTTGCTGCTGATACAGAAGCAATAGCTAGAGAAGCTGCTAAACTTGTTAAAGTTGATTTAGAAGTTCTTCCAGCTTACATGAGTGCTCCAGAAGCAATGGCTGAAGACGCTATAGAAATACATCCTGGTACTCCAAATGTATTCTATGAAACTAAATGTATAAAAGGTGAAGACACTGCTCCATTAATGGAAACTCTTCCAAATGTAGTAGAAGTTGAATCTTATTGTAGCCGTCAACCACATCTACCTCTAGAACCAGACTGTGGTCAAGCTTACATAGATGAAAACGGAAAATTAATTATACACTCTAAGAGTATCGGTATACATCTACATCACTTAATGATCTGTGAAGGTATAGGTGTAGCTCCAGAAGATTGTTACTTAGTACAAAACCCAACTGGTGGTACTTTTGGATATAAATTCTCACCAACTATGGAATCTATACTAGGTGTTTGCTGCTTAGCAACTGGTAGACCAGTTTCTCTAGTATATGACCAATATCAACAAATCACTTACACTGGTAAGAGATCTCCTGCATTCTTAAAAGTTAAACTTGGTGCAGATGAAAATGGTAAGATATTAGCATTAGAAGGTGAAAACTACGTAGACCATGGTCCATACTCTGAATTCGGTGACTTATTAACAATGCGTCTATCACAATTCATGGGTGCTGGTTATGGTATACCTAATATAAGAAATAATTCTTACTGCGTATTTACTAACCATGGTTGGGGTAGTGCATTCAGAGGATACGGTGCTCCACAAAGTTTCATGGGTGTTGATACAGCAATAGATGTATTAGCTGATAAGATGGGAATGGACCCATTTGAATTAAGATATAGAAATGTTTACAGACCAGGAGATACTACTCCAACTGGTCAAGATCCTGAAGTATTCTCATTAGTTAAAATGATGGATGACTTAAGACCTGAATGGGAAGAAGCTAAGAAGAGAGTAAAAGCTAACTCTACTGATAAAGTTAAACGTGGTGTTGGTATATCTGTAGGTGTTTATGGATGCGGTCTTGATGGTGCTGACTCATCTGAAGCTTACGCTGAAATCACTAAAGATGGTGTAACTATCTACAACTCTTGGGAAGATCATGGTCAAGGTGCTGATATAGGTACTTTAACTATGGCTCATGAAACTCTTAAGAAAGCTGGATACAAACCAGAAGATTTCAAACTAGTATTATGCGATATGGAATTCACTCCAAACAGTGGTCCTGCTGGTGGAAGTAGATCTAACGTTGTTACTGGTAATGCTACTAGAATAGCTGCTGAAAACTTATTAGCTGCTTTAGATAAAGGTGACGGTACTTATCGTACTTACGATGAAATGGTTGCAGAAGGTTTACCAACTAAATACACTGGTAAATGGGTTGCTTCTGAATGTACTGACTGTGATGGTGCTACTGCTCAAGGTAAACCATTCAGTAACTACATGTATGTATTAAATATGCCAGAAGTTGCTGTTGATATGGAAACTGGTAAAGTTACAGTTGAAAAATTCACTATGTCAGTTGACTGTGGTACTATAATCAATAGAATAGTTGTTGAAGGTCAAGTTTATGGTGCTTTAGCTCAAGGTATAGGTCTTGCATTAACTGAAGACTTCGAAGACTTAAGCAAACATACTTCATTAGTTAAATGTGGTATACCACAAATCAAAGACGTTCCAGATGATTTAGTATTACACTTTGAAGAAACTCCAAGACCTGATGGCCCTTATGGTGCATCTGGTGTAGGTGAAGGACCTCTAGCTGCTCCTCACCCAGCTATATTAAACACTATATTCAACGCTACTGGTGCTAGAATAACTAGAATACCAGCTACTCCAGACGTTGTTAAAGCTGCATTAGATAAATTAGAAAAATAAGTAATACTAGCTTAAAAATAGAATAATTGAAACTGTATAAGAGTAATTTTTAAATACTGCTCTTGTTAAGTGAATGGTAAGGAGGGCTTAAATTTA
>NZ_JBJDXL010000090.1:0-6898 GCF_051866655.1 Intestinibacter sp. | reverse complement strand
TAAGAATGAAAGGAATTGTATTTTTATGGATTATCAAAAAATTATAGATTTCAGAAATAATTCTGAAGGCTTCACAATGGTCAATGGTATAAAAATAACCAAGGTTTCAGAGGGATATGCAGAAGGTGAGATAACAATAACTGATAGTCATCTAAATATGTCTAAGGGAATTCATGGAGGATGTATATTTTCTTTAGCGGATTCAGTTGCAGGATCGGCAGTTTGGTCTAGAGGAAAAAAAGCCACAACTAGTAACAGTAATATAAGCTTTTTAAGACCTACTTTTGGTGTAAAGAAATTAATCGCAAAGGCTAAAGAGGTCAAATACGGCAAAAATCTTTTAGTATATGATGTCGATGTAGAGGATGAAAAAAATAGACTTATAGCTAGAGCAACAGTAACATATTTTAATTTAAAAGAAGATTTAAATTTATAATGCATATGAAATTATAAAAATCATAATAAAATATATTTAAGCTATTCAAAAAAATCGATTTAGTAGTATAATTAAAATTGTGAAAAAAATAAATTATGTTTATCTAAGTTTTTTTTAGTGATATAATTTGCTATATGTCAAAAATATCTTTAGTCTAGTATAAAATTTTAATAGGAGTGAGGGTGTTAATTATGAAGTTAAAAAAAGCATTGGCTTTAATTATAATATGTGCATTTGTATTAACTGGATGCAATAACGACAAGAAGTACAATGAATATATGGAAAATGGAGAGCAAGCAGTTAAACAAGAGCAATACGAAGAGGCATTAGACTATTTTGAATCAGCACTTGATGAAAAAGAAGGAGATGCAGAAGCGACTGCTCTACATGAACAAGTAGAAAAAATTATGCAAGTAGAAGCAAAAATGAAGGCTAAATTATATGAAGAAGCTATTGAACTATGTGATGAAATTTTAGCAAGCCAAAGTGAAAGTACAGTAGGAATAGATGCTGCTAAGAAATTAAAAGCAGAATGTGAAAAATTAAAAGAAGAGCAAGAAAATTTAACTTTTAGAGAAGATATAGAAAAAAGAATAAGTGAAGTTAAAGAGCTTATGAAAAAAGAAGAATATATGAATGCTAAGGTTAAAATAGGATATATAATTGACGAGATTTCTGACAAAGCAAATTATTCAAATGAACTAAAGGAATGTGAACAGTTACTTAAAACATGTACTGAAAAATTAGATGAGATTTCTAAGAAGGAAGAAGCTGAAAAACAACAAGCATCAACTGACGATAAAAAAGAAAATACTAATAAAAATGACAGTAATAAAAATAATGGTGATAATAACGACACTAGCAATAGCGACTATGAAATCGACTTTAATGATGAATTAAAGAAACAAATAGCAGTTGCAGGGGCAGCATATGTAGAATTTTACTTTGAATACGGTGAAGATACAGCACCAAGTAAATTTGCAGAACAGGCTTATGAGGATACAGAAAATGATACTCCTCTAGGAGAATATAAGGAAGAAGGAAAAACAATATTTATGAATGCATTCAAAGAAGCATTTGAAGCCACAGGTAATGAATATTATTAAAATATACAAAAATGTCTTGATGAAAAATATTATAATTATACAAAAATTTAATATTATATATTTTTTTCCAATAAATTAAGTGTTAGAATAATATGGTAAATAATTTGGTAAAAATATTAGGAGATGATTTAAATTATGGGTAATTATAATGTATATCTTCCAAGTTACTCAGTAGGAACTGACTGCTACAAAGAGATACCAAACGTAGCACGTAGATTTGGAAAAAAAGCGATAGTAATAGGTGGTAGAACTGCTATAGAAAAATCTAAACAAGCAATAATAGATGGTGTAGCAGGCTCTAATGTAGAACTAATAGACTTTATAGTATATGGTAATGACGCTACTTACGAAAATGTAGAAAAATTAACATCAGATGAAAGAGTAAAAAATGCTGATATCATATTTGCTGTAGGTGGGGGTCGTGCTGTAGATACTTGTAAGGTTGTTGCAGATAAATTAGACAAACCTATATTTACTTTCCCAACATTGGGTTCAAACTGTGCTTCAGTAACTGCAATATGTGTTATGTACAATGAAGATCACACATTTAAAAACTATTATTACTTAGATGGTCCAGCAGATCATACTTTTATAAATACACAAATAATAGCTGAATCACCAGAAGATTTATTATGGGCTGGTATAGGTGATGCTTTATCTAAAGAATGTGAAGCTGTTTATTCTTCACAAGATGTAGAACTACCTCATACACCATTAATGGGTCTTGGAATAAGTACGGTTTGTACAAGTCCACTTGTTAAATACGGTAAAAAAGCACTAGAAGACTGCAAAAATAATCAAGATTCTTATGAATTAGAACAAGTAGCTCTTGACATAATCATAAGTACAGGTATAGTTTCTAACCTAACTACTACAGAAAATGATTACTATTACAACAGCTCATTAGCTCATGCTTTCTACAATGGAGCTACTTTAGTAGAAGGAATCAGAGGATTACACGGAGAAATAGTTTCATTCGGTGTTTTAGCTTTACTTACTTGTGCAGGAGAAATAGAAAAGAGAAACGAAATAGCTGCATTTAACAAAGAATTAGGATTACCAGTTTGTCTAGCAGATTTAGGAATAGACAAGAGCGGTATACAAACAATAGTTGACAAGGCTGTTACTCTAGTTGAATGGAATGCTATAAAGGACAGAGTTACAAAAGAAATGTTCGCAAAAGCTATAGCTGATTGCGACGATTACGGAATGACTTTAAAATAATCTATTTAGAGTTTAAATATATACGATTATTAAAAGAGATGCTAAAATATATTTGTTTTGGTGTCTCTTTTTTATGTGAAAAATAGTGCATATTTATCGCATAACAGACTTAAATTATATTAGAAAACCTATGTTAATATTGGGTACATAAATAAATCTTATTATAACAAATATAAAAGATAGTGTATAAATAGATTGTGTGAAATAAATGAAATAGGAGAAGGAAAATGAAAGAAAAATTAGCGAGATTTATGCAGGGAAGATATGGAAATGACCAATTGAATAATTTTTTAATGAAGGCATTTTTAGTAGAATTTCTATTGTATTTTTTACTAAGAGGTGTAAGTAGAGGTTTATCTACTGTAATGTATTACTTAGGATTTGCAACTATAATCTATGTATATTATAGATTGTTTTCTAGAAATATATATAAAAGAGCTTCTGAAAATCAAGCCTTTTTAAATAAGACAGCAAATATAAGAAGTAAAATAAATAGCCAAAAGTCTATGATGCAGCAAAGAAAGACTCATCGTATATACAAATGTCCTACATGCAAGCAAAAGGTTAGAGTTCCAAAGGGCAAGGGAAAAATAAGCATTCACTGTCCAAAATGTGATACTTATTTTATAAAAAGGAGCTAGAGGATGTTTGGATATGTTCTTATAAACAAGGAGGAGCTTAGGTTTAGAGAATTCGATGTATATAGATCGTATTATTGTGGAATGTGTCAGGTTTTAAAAAAGAGAAGTGGAAATCTTGCACAGGCTACTTTAAACTACGATATGACATTTTTACAGCTTTTACTTACAAGTCTTTACGAGCCAGAGACGAAGCTAGAGGTATTTAGATGTAAGCTCCATCCTTTTAAGAAAACTATTAAAAGGACGAATGAAATTACTGATTATATAGCTGATATGAATTTATTTTTATCGTATTTGAAGTGTGTAGATGATTGGAAGGATGAAAGAAAAATTAGTAGTAAGCTGTATTCATTTTTAATCAGCAGAAAAATAAAGAAAATAAGAAAGCTTTATCCTGGAAAAACCAACAAATTAGAAAATATACTAAAGGCTTCACGTGAATATGAAAGTAAAAACGAATACGATATAGATAAAATAGCAGCTTATTCAGGAGAGCTTATGGCTGAAATTTTTTTATATAGAGAAGATGAATGGAGAGAGCCTTTATGTAAGATGGGCTTTTTCCTTGGAAAATATATATACCTTATGGATGCCTATGAAGATATAGAAAAGGATGTAAAAAAGGGGAATTACAATCCTTTTACAGAGATATATAAAAACGAAAATTTTGATGACTTTGTTCAAAAAATTTTAACCATGATGATTTCAGAATGTGCTAGGGAATTTGAAAATTTACCTATTATTGAAGATGTGGATATTTTGAGAAATATTTTATATTCTGGCGTTTGGTCAAAATATAAATCAGTTAGAAACAAGAGAGAAAAATTAGAGGAGGAAGAAAATGACTGATCCTTATCAGGTTTTAGGAGTATCTAGGGATGCTTCAAAGGAAGAAATAAAAAAAGTATATAGAAAATTGAGTAAAAAATATCATCCAGATGCTAACATAAATAATCCAAACAAAGATCAATACGAAGAAAAATTCAAAGAAATACAACAGGCGTATCAAACTATTATGAAGCAAAAAAATGGTGGAGCTTCTAGCTACGGAGGCTACTCAAATAGCTCAGGAAGTTATGGAAATCAAGGAAATCAAAGCTATGGTGGAGGATATAATGGTCAGGATTTCGGAGATTTTGGTGGATTCGATTGGTTCGGAGGTTTTGGGTTTGATGGAAATCAACAGCAGCAAAGGGGATACAATCCAAATTTTGGACAAGAGGAAGATGTACATTTGAGAGCAGCGCTTAATTATTTTAACAATGGATATTACAATGAGGCTAGAAATGTACTTGATGGTATAGAAAACAGAACATCTAAATGGTATTACTACAGCGCAAATGTAAACTACAAATTAGGCAACAATATTAAGGCATTAGAAGAGGCAAACAGAGCTCTTCAAATGGAGCCAAACAACCTACAATATCAAAGATTAGTAGATATGCTTGAGCATGGAGGCACTTGGTACACTAACCAACAGACTACATACGGTTATCCAGGAGGAGGCTTCAATAGTGCTTGTATACAATGCTGTATGTGGAATCTTATGTGCAATTGTTGCTTAAATTCATGTATGTTCCATTAAGATTTTAGATTTTTAATATAGATAATTTTGTAATTAATAGGAGGCACAAGGTGAGCAAAATAATAGGGATTGACTTAGGAACAACAAATTCATGTGTAGCCGTTATGGAGGGTGGTTCGCCTACAATTATATCAAATGCTGAGGGGTTTAGAACGACACCATCAATAGTAGCTTTTACAAAGGATAGCGAGAGATTAGTAGGCGATACAGCTAAGAGACAGAGTGTTACAAATGCAGATAGAACAATTTCATCTATAAAAAGACATATGGGTACAAGCTATACTGTGAATATAGACGGTAAGAAATGGACTCCAGAGGAAATATCAGCGATGATTTTGCAAAAATTAAAAAAGGATGCTGAGAGCTATCTAGGAGAAAGTGTAACTGAAGCAGTAATAACTGTTCCTGCATACTTCAATGATTCACAGAGAAAGGCTACTAGTGATGCCGGCAAGATAGCAGGGCTTGAAGTAAAACGTATAATAAACGAGCCGACAGCTGCAGCATTATCTTACGGTCTTGACAATGAGAGTTCCCAAAAGATAATGGTTTATGACTTAGGTGGAGGAACATTTGATGTCTCTATAATAGAAATAGGAGATGGTATTATTGAAGTAATGGCCACTTGTGGAGATAATCATCTAGGTGGAGATGATTTTGATAAAAAAATCGCTGATTATTTAATTGAAGAATTTAAAAAATCAGACGGAATAGATTTATCTAAGGATATAGTAGCTCTACAAAGGGTAAGAGAAGAAGCTGAAAAGGCTAAAAAAGAGCTTTCAGCAGCAATTACAACTAATATAAACCTACCATTTATAGCTGTTGGAAAAGACGGCCCAAAGCATATGAATATAGATTTAACTAGAGCAAAATTTGATGAGCTGACTTACGATTTAGTTGAAAAAACAGTTATACCAGTCAAAAATGCTCTAAGCGATGCAGGAATATCGACTAGTGAATTGAGTAAGGTTCTACTAGTTGGAGGCTCAACTAGAATTAAAGCTGTACAAGACAAGGTCAAAGAAATAATAGGCAAAGAACCTAGTAAAAATTTAAATCCAGATGAATGTGTAGCATTAGGAGCTGCTATTCAAGGTGGAAAGCTTGCTGGTGATCCAGGTTTAAATGAGGTACTATTATTAGATGTAACACCGCTATCTCTTTCTATTGAAACTATGGGTGGAGTATCTACAAGACTAATAGAGAGAAATTCAACTATACCTACAAAATACAGTCAAATATTTACTACTGCAGCCAACTTCCAAACATCTGTAGATATCAAGGTTTTACAGGGGGAAAGAAGATTTGCAAAGGACAACAGAGTAATAGGAGAATTTAAGTTAAAGGGAATAAAAAGAGCTCTAAGAGGAGTTCCTCAAATTGAGGTTACCTTTGAAATAGATGCTAATGGTATATTAAACGTTTCAGCTAAGGACTTGAAAACAGGAAATAGCCAAGGTATAACAATAACAGCGAGCTCTAATTTATCTGATGAGGATATAGAAAGAGCGATAAGAGACGCCCAATCATATGCTTCTGAGGATAACAAGAGAAAAGAATATATAGATATTTTAAATGATGCAGAATCACTTGTGTATAAAGTTGAACAGGGATTAAATCAATCTAAAGAATCTATAGATAGAGCGAAAAAATCAGAGATAAAATCTGAATTGAGAGTGCTTAAAAGGCTAGTTAAAAAAGCAAAACCAGAAAAAATAACTGATATACAGGTTGGTGAAATCAGACAGGCAAAGGATAAGCTTGAAATGACAGCTAGAAATATAATATAAGCTTGATTTTATATAGATAAAATATATAATAAAAAAATATTTAAATAAATGAGTTAAAAAAAGTATTGACAAATTTATACAAATTGTATAATATTAATAACATAACAAATAAA
>NZ_JBJDXL010000089.1:0-1591 GCF_051866655.1 Intestinibacter sp. | reverse complement strand
AGGGAGACAATGTTTCCTTATTTCAGAGAACTTATACAATGACACTAGACAGTAATTATCTAAATAGTATAGAGATAACTCCTTTGATGGATACTCTACGACTTCAGAAAATCAGTGATGCTGAATACTTTAGTAGTAAGTTTGGTGGATATATAAGCAATTCAAGACTGTCTTTAATAAATCCAAGTCAGGATAATGATCCTGATGCCTTCTTTGAGGGTCTTAGTAAGCACAACAAGTATAGTGATGCGCTAATATTTGGAAGTGCTGTGCACGAGCTAATTCTTCAGCCTGAGCTGTTTGAATTAGCTTTATCGGTAGATAGGCCTACAGCTAAGATGGGATTTATGGCTGATGAACTATATAAGTCTTACTTAGACGGGAGTCTTTGTGATGACGTAGTTATTAAAGCCTCCGATAAAATCGGATATTATAAAGACAAGATGAATGCTGACAGAATAAATGCAGTGATTTCTACTTGTACGCCGTACTGGGAATGTAGAAAGAGATACGAGGACAGTACAAGTAAGGATATTACTCCCATCTATTTAGATGCGAAAAGCATTGAGAGAGTACAGGAGTGTGTTCGAGCACTAAAAGAAAATAGTACTATTCAAAAGCTCCTCAATCCAGAAGGCTTACTAGTAGATCCTATTTCTGAAAATGAGCAAGCTATCCTCTTAGACGTTAGAGTAAAGGTTCCTAATTATGATGAGTTTACGCTGAGGATAAAGGCCAAGTTAGATAATTATACTATAGATTCGGAAACTAATACTGTTACTGTAAATGATGTAAAGACAATAGGAAAGATTGTTTCTGAGTTCTCAGGTAATTTTGAAAGATTTCATTATCATAGAGAACTAGCTCTTTACAGTTGGCTAATGACCCTAGTAGCAAAGAAGTTCTATAATATGGACTCTTGTAAAGTCCTATCAAACTGCTTAGTAGTATCTACTATTCCTAAGTACTATACTAAGGTATATAGACTGTCCAGAGCAGATTTCAGAAAAGGATGGGATGAGTTTAAGATGTTACTACGACTTGTTGCCCACTATTATAGTAAAGGATATAGGTTCGAATAACTATGGATATTATCAACACTCCTCCATATGCTGATATGCAGAGACTTTATAGTAGATATTTCTCTCTTGGGTATTTAAATCCAGATATTAATACCAAGTTTGCCCTTATCTCTTTAATATGTTATCTAACCGATAAAATAAAGAGTAAGAAGCCAGACACGACTCACTATCAAATTATAAGAAAGATTCTAGGTAATGATTTACCAGAAGACTTAGCAAAAGGTCTTGCTGTAGTATGTTCCGACTTTGCTTATGGATGTAGTCAATTTCCTACCTTTGGTATTGATGATAAAAACATCCCTGTTAAGATTAAGGAAATCATGTCTGCTAGAACCCCTTTCTGAGAAGAAGATAAAAATTTGTGCGTGTTTTAACACTAATTAACAGATTAATTTATTTCAATTCTTTTTGGACAATGACTACTAAGTAGTATATTTGCTCTACAAAAGGATGGGAAGAGATAGAATTTAGAGTTTAAGATAATTTTGCAAATTATTATTTCTGTAATT
>NZ_JBJDXL010000088.1:0-1596 GCF_051866655.1 Intestinibacter sp. | reverse complement strand
AGAGGGGTATTGCATATATAAAATTAAAAATAGACGAACATAATTGCTTAAATATAGTAAATACGCATCTAGGTCTCAATAAAACAGAGAGATTTAAGCAAATAGATGAGATATTAGATTTTGCAAAAAATATAAATGTAAAAGATAAAAATATAATCTGTGGAGATTTCAATGAAAAAAACTTGAGCATAGATAATTTCAACGATGCTTCAGTAGAATTAAAAAAAGATAATTATCCTACTTTTAGTAAAAGTAGAATAGATTATTGCTTTGTAGATAAGGCTTTAACTGTGAAGTCGTATGAAGTTGGCGATGTGTATATGTCAGATCATTTTCCAATTATGGTGGATTTTGAATTATAAAAAAATACTAAAGGGGCAGCTACAAAAATTTGCAGTCGCCCCTATGATTATTTACTAGCTAATATTATATTTTTATCTAATGTGTATTTTATTAAATAGCTCGACATATTTTCAAATTTTATATCAAATTCGCTTTCATCGAACAGCATATAAAGTGCAAATAAATTTGCTTCTCTTTCTGCATCTAGATTTTCAGCCTCGAAATTGTTTACGCCTACATGACCTAAGACTATATGGCCAAGCTCGTGGGCACATAGTATATGCTTTGATTTTTCCATGTATTTAGAATTGATTATAATAAGCGGACGGTCCTCATAAGCATATGCAAAATAAGCCTTAAGAGTCTCATTAAGCTTTGTTTGACTGACAGTAATGTTCATTTGTCTACAAATTTCAAAAGGATCATTTGTATTGTATTTTAATTTTAAATCTTCAACAGCTTTTTTGACTTTCAATAAGTTACCTCCCTCTGATAATTTACTTATCATCTAATAATCTTATTTATTTTTGTATTTATAGCTGATTATTTCGATTTGGTGTAATAATTCGTTGGCGAATTCTATTATTTCCTCGTCTGATAATTTTGTGGCATCGTAGCCACCGTATGCCATAACAGTAGGCAATTTTAATATAAATTCCATAGCAGCTTTAGCATCTTTAAATTCAGTTGGAGGTTTAGGATTGCGACCAAGTAAGTAATCTGTTGATACATCAAAATAATCTGCTATTTTAGTAAGTGTAGTTTGATCTGGAAATCTTCTACCTTGTTCATACATACCTATCGTACTACTTGAAATTCCTAAAATTTTGCTCAGCTTAGATTGGCTGAGGTTTTTAGATGTTCTTAGATTTTTTAAATTTTGTCCAAACATAATTTTTACCTCCTTTGCTAATAATTTACTTCTTCTAAAAATATATTAACACGAAATGTGTATTATTTTCAATAAATAAACACAAAAAGAATAGGAATATATTTACAAACATTATCGAAGGTGCTATTATATAAACATACACAATATGTGTGTTATTTTTAGAAAACACACGAATTGTGATAAAACATAAGAAGATTTAACTGGAGGTAAAAAAATGAGTATATACCTAGAGGAATATAAATTTTTTGTACCGAACAGCGAGAAAAAATTAATGGACATCGAAGTGAGGCATATGTTTTATAGGAGTTTATACATGGAGCTTCATCTGATGGAGGATGGCGATTACAGATTGTTTTATAATT